>JALOQY010000155.1 GCA_025459285.1 Planctomycetota bacterium
GAATGCCCCCCTCGTACAGCAGCAGCACCGGCAGGCTGACGAGGAGCAGGGTCAGCGCGTCCCCGGTGGGCGTGAAGATCGCGAGCATCACGACCGCCCCCACGATGAAGTGCCGGCGGTACTTGCTGAAGAAGGCCGGCGACAGGATGCCCGTGGCGGTGAGGAAGAGCATCACGAGGGGCAACTGGAACACCAGCCCCATGATCAGGGACATGGTGATGTAGAAGGAGACGTACTTCGCGAGGTCCGGCATCGGGATCAGGACGGCGGTGTTCTCCGGGACCCCCGGGATCTGGATGTCGTACCCGAAGCTGTAGAGGAAACGCAGCGCCGTGGGAAGCACGAGGAAGTACAGGAAGGCCACGCCGCCGAGGAACAGGAGGTAGGAGAAGGGGCCGAAGATCCGCACCCACTTCTTCTCCCGCGGATAGAGGCCCGCCGCGACGAACCCCCAGAGCTCCCGCGCGATGAACGGGGAGGCCACGAGCAGCGCGGCCACGAAGCCCACCTTGAGCCAGGTCAGGAACATCTCCGTGGGACTCAGCACGGGCAACTTGGGGTCCAGATGGCCGAGAGAGCGGAGCACCTCGTAGGGCTGGCGCAGGACGAACCCGAGGATCCGGTCGTTCAGGAAGAAGCACAGGGCCAGGGCGCCGGCCAGGTACAGCACGGACCGCAGCACCCGGCGCCTCAGCTCTTCGAGGTGCTGCCCCACCGTCATGCGCGGGGCGGCGTCCCGGGGCTTCTCCTCGCTCTCGTCCATGGGTCGTGGATTCTCGGAAGGCCCGTCGAAACCGCGCGGAAAAAAGCCCGGCCCGCGCCGGGCGGCGCGGGCCGGGTCGTCGGATCTGGATTGAGGATCAGTAGTTGAGGAACTGCGAGAGCTGGGCCTCGGTGATGACCTTCACGCCGAGTTCCACCGCCCGCCGGTACTCGTCGCTTTCCCGGAGGTTGTCCTCTTCCGTCTCCGGCGAGCCGATCACCAGGAAGTCGGTCTCCACGCCCACGGTCTTGTCCACCAGCGCTCCCAGTTCTCCGAGCCGGCGGGCCGCGTCGGACTTCCCGTACTTGTCGAACCGGCCGAGGAGGAAGAAGTGGATCTGTTCCTCCGGATTGTAGGCGATGCTCTCGAACAGGTCGCCCTGGACGAGAGGCACCATCGGGTTCACGCGCTCGATGACCCGTGCGCGGGCGGTGTTCGCCCCGACGTCGATCACGACCACGGTCCCCTTCTTGCGGCGGAGCGCCCCCTTCACGAAGTCGTAGACGTCGAAGTTGAGCCCCACCATCATGTGCTTGTCCTTGCCCCGGTTGAGGACGATGACATCCTGCGCGTCCGTCACCGCGAGCACCTCGCCGTCCGGGCCGACCGGCACCTCGCGCTCGAGCTTGCGGTCCTTGGCCTTCACCACGTCCTGGGCGGCCCTCACGAGCTCGGAGCGGAGGCCCGCGACCTCGTCCCGCCGGGCCTTCTGCTCGTTCTCCAGGGCGTTCTCGGACTCCCGCACCCGGTCCTGGAGCTGGTTCACGTTGGCCGACAGCTCCTGCTCGCGGGTCGCCGACCTCGACTGGAGGTCATTGTAGTCGCGCGTCTTCTGGGCGATCGTCGAGTCCTTCTCGGTGATCGTGTTGTCGTAGGCCGTCCGCGCCGCCGCCGCCGCCTGGTTCAGGCGGTCGATCTCCGTGACGAGCCGCGTGATGTCCACCAGCATGCGGTCCATGGCGCTCGCCATGTTCACGTAGAGGAGTTCGAGGGTCGTCTCGCTCGGGATGTTCCCCGGCTCGATGTAGGTGATCTTCACCTTGTCGCCGGAGGCTTCCTTCTTGATCCCGCCCCGCTCGTCCACGGAGTAGGCGCTCATGGGGAACTCGCGGAAGTACTTGTCCCGGAGATCCGTCAGGTTCCGGCGGATGAACTGCTCCATCTTCCGGGTGTCGGTGGCGTACTCGGCCGGGGGGTCCTGCGAGCCCGCCTCGATCGCGAACCCCGTGACGGGGGCGACCTTCTGGACCAGGTAGGTCGACAGTTTGGTCCTCCGGTCCAGCTCCTTGCTGTGCTCGTCCGTTTTCCGGTTCAGCTCCATCTTCAGATGGTCGACCTCGGAGGTCTTGGCGTATGCCCAGACCACGGCGAATAGCAGGAGGACGATGACGATGATCAGGGGAACGTACGACGCGCCACGCTGGAGCCCGCGCATCCTGACTCTCCTCTCAATCTTCAGCCCATCGCTTCCCGCAGGGGGAAGCCGTCTTCCTCCGGCGGGGACCCGATCTCCCCGCCTCAGCCCCCGTCTCACGGCGGACGCTATTCTTTGCATCGGCCGGCCCCGAGTCAACCGAAAAAGACGCGTGAACCGCAATCCTGCCAGGGAGTCCGTGCCACGCGGGAGGCGGTGCCACCCCCGGCCGCGCGGTCCGATCCCCCCCGTCGGCCACCGGATTCGGGGGAATGGCCTTGACTCGCTCTCCCAGCCGGGCTATCCTCCCCCCCGCGAAACGGTTTTCGCTTCGCGTTCCCCCTGATCTCCGGCCCGAGCCGGTTCCACGCTGGTCACTCCCATGGGCGGCAATCCCCTCATCATCGGCGTACTCGGCGGCATCGCATCCGGCAAGAGCCTCGTCGCGGCGGAACTCGCGCGCCTCGGCGCGGTGCTGGTGGACGCCGATCGGCTCGCGGTCGAAGTCCTTTCCTCGCCGGAGACGGCCCCCGCCCTGCGGGAGGCGTTCGGAGACGAAGCGTTCGATCCCGCGGGCCGGCCGGCCCGCGACCGGATCGCCGCGCGGGTCTTCACCGATCCGACCCTCCGCGCCCGGCTCGAGGAGATCGTGCACCCTCCGGTCCTCGCGAAGATCCGCGACGCCATCGGAGGGGCGGGCAAGGCCCCGGCAGTGGTGGTGGACGCGCCGCTCCTCCTGGAGGCCGGGCTCGCTACGGAGATGGACGTCCTCGTCTTCGTCGACGCCCCCCTCGAGGCCCGGCGCGACCGGGCCCGCGCCGCGCGGGGCTGGACGGACGAGGAGTTCGATCGGCGTGAGGCCTGCCAGCTCCCGCTCGCCGGGAAGAGGGAACGGGCGCAGCACGTGATCGTGAACGATGCCGGACCCGAAGACCTCGCGGAACGCGTGGCGGGGCTGGCGAAGACTCTCCTCGGCAGACGCCGGGGGACGAAACCCGCAAGGAAGGGCAAGATGGGCTCCGACAAAGAGACACCCGAGAAGCCGCGCGACCCCGCAGCCGCCGAAGCGAAGCCCAAAGACGCCGACTGGACCATCCCCGACCCGGCGCCGGCGCCCGCGGCCCCGGCGCCTCCCGCCGCTCCCGAGCCCACCGAGGGCCGGCGATCCCGCTCGAGGAAGGAGACCGCCCCGCCGCCGCCTCCACCACCTCCGCCCTCGACCCCGCCGCCGCCCGCACCCCCGGACGCGGCCGCCGCGGAGGTCGGGCCGCCCCCCTCGGCCCCGGAGCCCGCCGGCGCGCCCGACCTCGGCGACGATGACGAAGCCGGCGCGGAAACCGAGGCCGTCGGAGAGCAGGAGAAGGGCGGCCGCAGGAACTCCCGGCGACGGCGCAAGGACAGCAAGGAAGACGTCTACGAAGCCCTGAAGCGCGGCGAGACCCACATCTCCGCGCTCCAGAAAATGACGATCCTCGAACTCCACGAGGTCGCCCGGGGCGAGAACATCACCGACTACACCGGGATGAAGAAGCAGGACCTCATCTTCCGCATCCTGAAAGAGCGGGTGAACAAGAACGGCCTGATGTTCGGCGAGGGCGTTCTCGAGGTGCTGCCGGACGGTTTCGGCTTCCTGCGTTCCCCGGACTACAACTACCTGCCATCCCCCGACGACATCTACGTCTCCCCCTCCCAGATCCGGCGTTTCGGGATCCGGACCGGCAACACCGTTTCCGGCCAGATCCGTTCGCCGAAGGAGAACGAGCGGTACTTCGCGCTCCTCCGCGTCGAGGCCATCAACCAGGAAGACCCGGAGAAATTGAACGAGAAGGTGACCTTCGACGACCTGACCCCTCTCTACCCCGACCGCCGGATGATCCTGGAGACGGGGGCCGAGGCGATCGAGATGCGGATCATGGATCTCATCACCCCGGTGGGCTTCGGCCAACGGGGTCTCATCGTATCGCCGCCCCGCGCCGGCAAGACGATGATCCTGCAGAAGATCGCCAACTCGATCATGCAGAACCACCCCAAGGTCTACCTCATCGTGCTGCTCATCGACGAGCGCCCGGAAGAGGTGACCGACATGGAGCGGACGGTGCGCGGCGAGGTGGTCTCCTCCACGTTCGACGAGCCGGCCTCCCGACACGTGCAGGTGGCGGAGATGGTCATCGAGAAGGCGCGCCGGATGGTGGAGTACGGGCGGGACGTGGTGATCCTCCTCGACTCGATCACCCGCCTCGGCCGCGCCTACAACACCGAGGTCCCCCACTCGGGCAAGATCCTCTCCGGCGGCGTGGACGCCAACGCCCTGCAGAAGCCGAAGCGCTTCTTCGGCGCGGCGCGCAACATCGAGGAAGGCGGTTCCCTGACGATCATCGCCACGGCTCTCGTCGACACCGGCTCCCGCATGGACGAGGTGATCTTCGAGGAGTTCAAGGGCACCGGTAACATGGAGATCGTCCTCGACCGCAAGCTCGCCGACCGGCGCATCTGGCCGGCCCTCGACGTCACCCGCTCGGGCACCCGGAAGGAAGAACTCCTCCTCGACAAGGAGGAGTTGAAGCGCGCCTGGGTGCTCCGGAAGGTGCTGAACGAGATGTCCCCGGTGGAGGCGATGGATCTCCTCAAGGACAAGATCGGGCGGACGAAGTCGAACGCCGAGTTCCTGATGAGCCTGAATCTCGGCTAGCAGCCCGTCGGCATGAGCACTCATGCGCGCGGAGGCCCCTCGGCGACGGGCGGCCATCGGTGCACGTCCCGCACCCGGCGGGACCCGGATCGGCCGGCCCCCTACTCGCCGTTGTCGTCGCCGGGGACATCTTCCGCCGGCTCCGTTTCCGCGGGCTCGTTCTCCCCCCCATCCGGGGCGAAGGGGACATCGAAGACCGTCCCCTCCCAGGCGGATTCGAGGATCCGCGACATGACCTCGGCGGGGAAACCCTCCACGATCATGACCTTGTCGCCGCGCCGGTCGACGATCGCGGTCTCCGGAGTGAGCCTCAGCTCCTGCCACTTGTAGGTCAGCCCGGCCCGGTAGGCGTCCGCGAATTCCGTCGCATCGCGCTCCGAGTCCCAGACCGATGGCCACACGAAGCCGACCTGGCCGTCCTTCGAGAAGTAGCTGACGATCCGGTCGCCGTCCCAGCCCGCTGCCGCGGTCGCGGCGGCCCCCTGGAACGACAGCACCTGCGTGAAGGGGTTGATGACCCGGACGAGTTTCATCGCGGGAGGCCCGCCGGCGAATTCGTTCAGGAGCAGCCCGATCTGCATCTCGCCGATCGTGTCCGAGAAGTCGGCGGCCCAGCCCTCGGGCAGCACGGCGGCAACGTCCCCGACCGAAACCTCCTGCGGGACGTCCGGGGTCTTCGCGTACTTCTCCGGGTGCAGGATCTGCTCGGTGGACTGCGGCATGTTCGTGAAGAGGTCCCCGGCCTTTCGCGGATCGTTGCCGGTGGCCGCGTTCACGAACACCGGCCCGTTCCCGTAGGGGTAGATCGCCATGCCCGCGACGATGACGGTGGGCACCGAGAGGATCTTCTGCGCCTGCGCGAGTCCCTTCTTCATCTCCTCTTCGCGGAGCGCCTTCGCGATCTCGGGCCGCGCGGCGAGCCAGCGGTTCATGAGCCCCTGTGCGCTGCCCTCCACCACCCCCATCATCGCCGCGGCGCGGTCACCGTGGTCCTTCACGCGGTCGCGGAAGGAGTGGAGTCCGTAGTGCTGATCCTCGAGCGCATGGACCAGTTCGTGGAACAGGACCGGCTGGGCCCCGGACACCGAGAATCCCCGCACGAGGTACAGCGTCTTCGCCTCGGGATCGTAGAAGCCCGCGGCGCCGGCCTCCAGGAGCTGCGTCACCACCTCCGCGAGGTCCACGCCGGGGGCGATGAAGCCGAGGCGGGAGTAAAGCTTGTTCATCTTCGCGAGCTTCTCGGGAGGCAGTTCCTCGGCCAGCTTCTCCCGGAGCATGGCCGGGATCTCCGAGGACGAGATCAGCTTCCGCGCGAAGGGCTCGCGGAACTCGAGCCCGCGCATCTCCTGGACGTCCTTCACGAGAGCGTCGATCAAGGCGAGAGCCCGTTCGTCCTCCCCGGCACCATCCTCCTCGGCGGAGAGCGGCGCGCCGAAACCTCCGAGCAGGGCGATCACGGCGAAGATGGTCAGGAATTCGTATTTCATCGGGGAGCGTTCCTTTCCCTGAGGATGGCCCGGTACTCGAGCACCTTGTCAATATACGAGCGAGTCTCCGCGAAGGCCCGCCTCCGGAGAACTTCTTCCGCCGGGACTCCGGGTTCGGCCGACTGCCATTCCCGCACGCGCCGCGGTCCGGCGTTGTAGGCCGCCAGCGCCAGCCGGACATCCCCGCCGAAACCGTCGAGCTGTTCCCGCAAGTACGCCGTCCCGAGAGTCACGTTCACCGCGGGGTCGATGAGTTCGGCATCCGACGGGACCGGCTCCCGGAGGAACTCCGCGACGTCCCGGGCCGTCGGCGGCAGAAGCTGCATGAGGCCGAGCGCCCCGACCCGGGAGCGCGCGGCCGGGTCGCCGGAAGACTCCGCGGAGATGACCGCGAGGACCAGATCCATTTCGACGTCGAACCGCCCTCCCGCCCGCGCCGCCAGGGCCTCCCAGCGGAGCACGCGGTCCGCCACTTCCCGCTTCGACGTGGTGACGAACGAGCGCACGACGAGCGCCAGCCCGGGCAGCGCGCAGGCCACCAGCACCGCGTGGAAGACGACGCGTCGGGTCGGCTTTCTCAACGCCGCTCCAGCAGAGCCCGCCAGCGCGCCTCGATGGCGCGGGTCTCCTCGGCCGACGTGAACCTCGTGACCTCGCCGAATTCCTGGCCGGTCAGCCGTGCGAGCCAGAGGTTCGAACAGGCCCGCACGAACCAGCGGTCGTCGGCGAGCCCCCGGAGGAGCGCCGGGATCGCCGACGCCTCGGGTTCCCCGGAGACGAGGGAGCGCAGCGGCTCTTCGTCCCCGTCACGCTCCCGCAGCGCCGCCGCAAGCCATGCCGATTCCGGCTGCCCGCGATGCTCGGACCACCAGCCCCGGTAGATGGCCGGCAGCTCCTCCGACCGCGCCGTGGGGAAGCTCTGGAGGCTCACCATTTCGAGGGCCGCGAGGCTCATCGCCGGGTTCCGCCCGCTCTCCACCGCCTGAAGGAGCCACGGCACCGCGGCCTTCCGCGCACGGGAGGCCAGCGCGAAAGCCGCGGCGTCCGCGACCTCGGGCACCGGATCGGCGAGCAGGGCCGCGAGGAGATCGGAGACCATGTCCCGGCCAACGCGGGCCGTCGCCTCGAGCGCCAGGACGCGGATCGCCGGGTCCCGCGCCGGATCCATGAGGATCCCCGTGAGCCCCCGCAGCGCCGGCTCCCCATACCGCGTCACGTCCCGGGCGGCCACGGAGCGCACCAGGGGCGACGGATCCTCCGAGAGGGTCCCCAGGACGGGAGGCATGCTCTCGGGAAGACCCGACGCGCAGAGCGCCTCCACCGCGACGATTCTCCGGGCCACGTCCTCCGACCCGAGATGCCGGAGCAGGACCGGGATCGCTTCCGGCCGGCGCAGTTCGCCGAGGGCGCGTACGGCGGCCGTGGCGGCCTCCGCATCCGGGTCCGCGGAGCCCGCGTCGAGCATCGGCAGGGCCTCGCCGAGCCGCGAGCGCCCGAGCGCCGCGTAAGCCTCCCGGCGCACGAGCGGGTTCTCGTCGCGTGCTCCCCGTCCGAGCACCGCCGGAAGCCCGGAGGGCGGGACCCCGTCGGGGGCGGCACGCATGGCGGCCCGCCGGAAAAAGAACCGGTCGGACGCCGCGGCCCGGAGGATCTCTTCGACTCCGAAACGGGCGAGCGCCGCCGCGAAGTGGTCGATCGAGCGGCCTCCAGGGTGCTTCTCCAGGAAGCCCGCGAGGAGCGGCAGGATCAGGGGGCGCCCGGTCCGCGCGAGGACCTCGCAGAGCTTCTCGGCGAGTGGCGACAGATCCCTCTCCGAGTCGAGGACGAGGGCCAGCCGGTAAGCGTCGCGGTCGCTGAACTCCACCGGGAGGCCGGCAAGGACCCGGACCGCATCGAGACGCTCGGCGCCGGTCGGGAGATCGTCCAGAGCGGCGAGGATCAGGTCCTTCATTCTCGCCGCCCGCGCCCCGGGCTCCGGCGCCGACGCGAAGAAGTCGCTCTCCGCGCGGATGAATGCCGCATAGTCCGGGTAGGCGCCGCGATCCCAGAACCGCTGCCAGACATAGCGTTCCCGCAGTTCGACGAGCGCGGCGAGGACGCGGGCCAACTCCGGCGGGACGACACCGGATCGCACGGCCACGGTCCGGGACCGTCCACCCACGGAGAGCGTCACCTCCACGTCGGGGCCCACACCCGGTCCGGCTCCCTCCCCCTCGCGCCCCTGGATCGCCGGGAAGGCCGCCGTCCCTCGAAGGATGAGGAACTCGCGCGTGAGGACCGCCGCGAGCGCCTCCGCGTCGGCCGGCAGGAGATGGACGAAGTCGATCCCCGAGACGTCCGGCCCCCCGGCGTCGGCCGCCACCGCCGAAAACAGGGTCGTGGGCAGCGCGGGTTCGAGGAGGCTCCGCGCGCGGACGCGCAGCGTGTCGAGGTGGCCGGCGGGGATGTCGCGCAGCGCCCGGCGAGCCGAGAATCCCTCCCGGTTCTTCTGCCACCAGCTCCAGAGCTCGGAGACCGGAACCCGTTCATAGAGCCCGGTCAGCTTGCCGAACCGGTCGCGGGCCAGGTCGGCCACGGAAGCGAAGTCCTTGTAGACGGTCGGCCCGGCGAAACTGTCGAGCAGCACGGGCACGACGGTCTGGTCCAGCACCGCGTCCACGGCGGGGTCGAGGGAGTCGAAGCCGATGTCGGCCAGCGCCACCGCCGCGATGCCCCGGTTCAGCTTCTCCGGCGAGCGCAGGCCGTTGCCGCCCAGCAGGTGCCGGACGGAGTCCGTGGTCCACGGACGTTCTACCGTCCGCTGTTCGACGAAGACCAGGGCGAGGGTCGCGTAGGCCGCCCGGCGCGCGTCCGATCCGCCGCCGATGCCGAGGAGTCGCGCCACGATCCCCGGCTCGGCCTCCGCGCTCAGGATCTCCGCGGCGAGCCTCGCGACCTCCGGCGCCTCGTCGCCCAGGAACTCGAAGGACTTCTCCACGCCGAGCTCCGTGCTCACCCGCCGGAGCAGACGCAGTGCGGAGAGCCGCACGCCCCGCGAGGGATCCCCCAGCATCTCCGTAAGCCGGGGGGCGTGCGACGCGTTCAGTCGGTCCACGAGCCACAGCTCGGCGGCCTCCCGGGCGGGCCGCTTCGGGTGGCGCACGAACGGGAGGACACGCTTCACCGCGTTCTCCCCGTCCAGGCGTCCGAGGACGTCGAACAGGGTCGGGAGGAACGGCGTCATGCCCGGGGCGCCCGCCAGCCTCTGGACCGCGGCGAGCGATTCGTCCCCTCCCACATCGCCGAGCACCGCGGCGATACCGGCGGCCAGCGCCGGTTCGGCCGTCGGGAGCAGCGAGAGTAGACGCTTCTCCACCTCCGGTCCGAGGAGGCTCAGCACCGCCGCCGCCTCGCGGGCTTCCGTCAGCGGCCACTTCGCGAGCTTCGCGAGGTTCACCTCGAAGGGATCCTGCGACTCCGCCGGCGCCTTCGGGGGCTCGGCCGCCGGCCCCTTCCCGCCCTTCTCCCCTCCGGGGGACGTCCGCGGGGTCATCCGGATCCGGTCCT
>JALOQY010000479.1 GCA_025459285.1 Planctomycetota bacterium
CCCTTCCGGAGGCCCGTCCCGGGACCCGTTCCGGACCGTCCGGACCGTTTCCACCCTCTCCTCCCCCGCCCCCTTCCCCCGGTCAGGAAGATCCGCCTCGCCCGAAGGGCGATCAGGACGATCCGGGCTGCCGGTGACTTTGGCGAGGCCCCAGTCCATCACGAGGACCTCGCCGAAGCGGCCGACCATCACGTTGTCCGGCTTCAGGTCCCGGTGGATCACGCCCTTGCTGTGCGCGAACGCCACCGCGTCGCACACCTTGAGGAACACGGCGAGGAGGCGGGAGAGGGGATACCGATCGCGGGCGGGACCGGCCGTCATCCCCTCCTCGAACTCGTCGGCGATCCGGTCCAGGATCGCCTGGAGCGACTCGCCCTTCACGAGCTTCATCGTGAAGAAGACCCGGCCCTGCGCGTCCACGCCGAGCTCGTGCACCGGGACGATGTTGGGGTGCTCGAGCTGGCCCGTGACCTGGGCTTCCTCCACGAACCGGTCGAGCCGCGAGGGGTCGTCCGCGCCGAGGATGACCTTCATCGCCACCGGCCGGCGGATGTCGTTGTCCAGGATCTTGACGATCGCGCCCATGCCGCCCCGCGCGATTTCTCCCACCACGGAGTAGCGCTCGGCCGCGGCCGGGAGGGTCCCGGGCGGGCCGCTCTCCTCCTTTCCGCGAGCCCTGTAGCGCCGGAGGACGGTGTCGGGGACACCCGGGGGGACTCGCAGGACCGCCGTCGGCGGGGGGCCGCCGGGCTCGGGAGCCCCCCCGCCGTCGACCGTCGGCGCGGAGCCGCGGTCCGGCCCGGTCGCGGGGCCTCGCGGTCCCGCTTGCGGGCCGGGGGGGGAACGAAGGGGGATCCCCGGGGCCGGGCCCTCTCCGCCCTGCCGGGGATCCGGACCGTCGGGGATGTCGCGGGACGGATCCATGGACCGACTCATGATACGTTTTTCAGGGACGGATGGATCCGGGTTCGGGCGAGGCGCGGGTCCGGGGTCCGGGATTCGAGGAGAAAAAGCGCCGCCGTCAGAGTGTGAGCGCGTCCCGGAGCTTCCTCGCGAGCTGGCTCCTCGTGAAGGGCTTCCGGAGGAACTGCCGCCCGGTCCCGGGGCCGCACGACGACTCGGGATCCACGTCGGCGTAGCCGCTCATGAAGACCACGCGGATGCCCGGGTGCGCCCGCGAGATCTCCTCGGCCGCCTGGTAGCCGTTGCGGCCGGGCATGACGATGTCGGTGAGGAGCACCTGGACGGCTCCCCCGTACCTCTTGCCGACCTGCGTCGCCTCGTCGGCGCTGGCGGCCTCCAGGACCTCCAGGCCCAGCGACTCGAGCATGGACCGCACGACCTGCCGGACGGGGTCCTCGTCCTCGACGAGGAGGACCTTCACGCCGGAGAAGCCCTCCTCGGAGGCCTCGGCCTCCCGGTCCTCGGCCCGTTCCGGGCCTTCGGCGACGGGGAAAAAGAGCTCGAAGCGGGTGCCCTTCCGCGGCTCGCTGGACACCCAGACCGTCCCGCCGAACTGGCGCACGACGCCGTAGACGACGAAGAGTCCGAGCCCGGTGCCTTTCCCCTCCTTCTTGGTCGTGAAGAACGGTTCGAAGATGCGCAGCCGCGTCTCCTCGGTCATGCCGATCCCTGTGTCCTCGACCGCGAGGCGGACGTGCGGGCCCCGGCGGGCGCCGAAGTGGTTCCGGACGAAGGCCTCGTCCAGGACGACGGGGGACAGCTCGACGGTCAGGCGCCCGCCGGCGGGCATGGCGTCCCGGGCGTTCAGGGCGAGGTTGACCACGACCTGCTCGAAGGAGGCGGGGTCGCCCAGGATCTCGCCGCAGGCCGGATCGGCGGCGATCCGGAGATCGACCGGGTCCACGATGAGGCGGCGGAGCATCCCCTGCATGGCGGAGAGGGTCTTCGCCGGATTCATGGCCCGGGTCTCGGTCGGCCGCGACCGGCAGAACCCGAGGAGCTGGCTCGTGAGGGCGGCGGCGCTCTCGCCGGCCTTGCGGATCTCCGCGATCTCGCGGCGGTGGGGGCCGTCGGGCGGGATGCGGACCAGGAGGAGGTCGGAGAACCCGTTGATCACGGTGAGGAGGTTGTTGAAGTCGTGCGCGATTCCGCCGGCCAGGTGGCCGATGGCCTCCATCTTCTGGGTCTGCCGGAGCTGGAGCTCGAGCCTCGCCCGCTCGGTCTGGGCCCGGCGCATGTCCGTGACGTCCCGGAACACGCCGAACGCGCCGGTGTAGCCCCCGTCCGGCCCGGTGCGCGGAACGGCCGACACCAGGAGGAGGCGCTTCTCGCCGCCGGGTCGCCGGATCCAGAGCTCGTAGTAGTCGCGCCGGCCGGCCTTCCGCTCGTCGGTCTTCTTCCGGATCAGATCCATCTCCTCCGGGTCGGTGAACTCGGCCAGGGTCCGGCCGGTCAGCGTGCCCGCCGGGACGCCGAAGATGTCGTCGGCCGCCGGATTGGCGAAGAGGAACCGCTCCTCCGAGTCCACGATGCCGATGCCCTCGCTCTGCCGCTCGACGAGTTCGCGGTAGCGCTCCTCGCTCTCCCGGAGCGCCTTCTCGGCGGAGCGTCGCTGCGTGATGTCCGTCGCGATGTGGATGATCTTCTGCAGGCGCCCCTGCGAGTCCAGGACGGGCGTGCAGGACACCAGGAACACGCCCCCCAGGGTCCGCATCTCCATCTCGCCCGTCTGGAGGCCCGCCCCGGCGGACAGCCTGCCCACGGGGCAGTCCGGGGGAGGGCCCTCGCCGCCCGGGTCGTGGAAAACCTCGAAGCAGGGGCGGCCCACGATCTCGGACGAGGGCTTGCCGATCAGCTTGGACACCGCCTGGTTGGCGGCCAGGATCGTGCGCTCCGCGTTCAGGATCAGCGCCGGGTGACCGATGGCGTGGAAGA
>JALOQY010000480.1 GCA_025459285.1 Planctomycetota bacterium
CCCTCCCTCTCCCGGCCCTCGTGGAGCATGGTCTTTCGCTTCGAGCCCCGGAGCAGGAACTCGAACTCGGGGCGGACGGGCAGGAAGCTGTCGATCTCGAAGTAGACGCAGAGGTCGCCCGGGGCGAACTCCCCCTTCTTCACGACCACCCACCAGCCCTCGATTCGGGCCCGCTCGATCCGGTCCGCGCCCTCGATGGGCCGGACCTCGTCCACTCTCTGAACCGTCGCCAGCTGTCGCACCGTCCGTCCTCCTCTCTGCCGGCCCCCGGCCCTCCCACCATGGAACCGTACGGTCGCCCCCGGGTTCATCTTCGCTCCGGGCCCAGGGCATCATGGACCGGGGGGGTGACGGCATCCGTCGGCCGGCAGGACCGCACGCGGGGCGGCGAGGCACGATGGTACAGTCCGGTCGTGACGCGGAGCATCGTCTGCATCGTGACCAGCGTCCCGGCCTTCTGCTTCGAGACACGCGCCGATCCGGACCTGATCGCGCGCCGGGATTGGAGCTGGCGGTGTTCGATGGACGGAAGCGGGGCGAGGCCGTTGTCCGGGAGTGACGAGACGGCCCGGGTGCTCGAGCCCCACCCCGGCTACCCGCTCGTGATCGCGGAGGCCGGCGCGGATACGCCGAGGGTCGTTGCGCTGGTGGATGGACTCATCGAACGCGCGGACTTCGTCTCACTCGCCGTCCTCCTCGACTCCACGGATCGGGACCGGCTCGAGTCCCATCTGCGCCTCCGGGGCTTCGAACACCACGATGACGAGGTCCGCGTGGATCTCGACCTGACTTCGTGGGAGCAGACCGGCCGGAGCCCGGAAGCGGCCGTTCAGTGGGAGAACCACCCGCAGGCCGGCGACTCGGCATTCCTCCGGGTGGCGCGCGCATGCACCGGAGTCGAGCGTCTGCGCGAGGAGGAGGGGCTGGAGGCGTTGAAGGGCGACGGCTTCGATCCCCGGCTCTGGGAGGTGATGGTCTGCGGGGGGGAGTCCGCCGGGATGCACCTCAGCGGCATCGACACCGCACGGGTGGGCACGATCGCCTTCCTGTGCGTGACGGACGGGTTCCGGGGGCGCAGGCTCGGGAGGCATCTCCACGCCCGCGCTCTCATCCTCCTGCGCACCCATGGCGCGATCCGCTACCGGGGCGGCACCTCCGCGCGGAACGAGGCGATGCGGGCCATCTTCCGGGCAAACGGCTGCCCCGAGGTGGCGCGGAAGTGTGTCTTCGTCCGCCCCGGCGGAAGAACGTGAGTCATGGCCCGGGCAGGGCCCGCAACCGGGCCTGCGCCGGGCCACCGCCAGCAGCCAGTCGGGGTAACAGGGTCACACCTCCGAGGAAGCTCTCGGCCCCGACGGGCTGTCAGCTGGTTTCCGTGGCGAGATTACCCCAGCGGTCGCGAAGGAGGCAGAGGGGACATTGTCGACCAGCCCAGTCCGCAGAGGGGGGCCGCAGAGGGGATCAGCAGAGGGGACGTAGGTGTCTTCTCAACTTGCCCGAGCGCCGCAAACCGACGGCGGACCAGTGGGCCCTCCTGTGCCCGGCCCCGATCGATGGCCGCCGGCCGGCAAGTTGACTGGTTGCCAACGTCCCCGGCGAATCGACAGGGCCTCCTTGATCCCGAGACTTTCGCGGACGTGCGCCCGGGCATTGTCGAAGAGCCCGCACAGCGCGGACGCCGCCCGCAACCCAGTGCGACGGGCGGCGCCGGCGCTGTGACGAGAGGCCGGATCAAGGCACGACGATCTCCACGCCGCAGGGGTCGAACCGCTCGAAGTCGCGCGCATTCAGTGTCAGGAGCCGACGTGCGCCCGCCTCCCGGGCGCATCGCAGGATCTCCGCGTCGTGCACGGCCCCGCCGGCGATCCCCGCCTCGGCGCACTCGGAGATCAGCGAGAAGGGCATGCCCTCCCTCAGGGCCACGAGGACGGCGCGCTCCTCGAATGCGCCGCGGAGCAAGTCCACCGCGTCCCGGGGCGACACACGGTAGCCGCGCGGCAGCCGTGTCATGGCGGAGTAGGACTCGATCAGCGCCGGAACGGGCAGGACGAGCCGCTCCCGTCCGGCGATGGCCTCGGCCACCGCGCGGTTCGCGCGCTCGTGGTCCTCGTGCCAGCCGAGGAGCGCGGCGACGATCACGCTGGTGTCCAGCGCGGTCCCCTTCACGGGTGACGCCCGGAGCGGAGGGCCCGGCGGACTTCGCGCACCTTCTCCTCGCCGAGAGGCGGCCGTGGCTCGACCAGTTCGGCGACGGGCAGCCCCCGGCGATCGATCACCCGGACCGCCTCCCAGGCGGGCTCCATCTCCACCCGACCATCGCGAACGCGCACGAAGAGCGACATCCCCGGCTCGATCCCCGCCTCCTCCCGGACCGCCTTCGGGAGAACCAGTCGCCCGAACCGGTCGATGGCAACTTTCATGGCAGTGTTCATGCCATTCATTCTGCCATGCTTTCGCCCGACGTCAAGCCCGAAGACGGCGAGGGCAACCCGGGCGACCGCGAGGCCCGGAGGAATTGCTCAGAGCAATTCTTCCGCCCCGGCGAGGGCGGTGCAGAGCGCGGCGACCTCGGCGGCGGTGTGGCCAGCGGAGAGGGTGATCCGGAGGCGGCTCGTGCCGGGGGGGACGGTGGGCGGGCGGATGGCCGGGACGAGGAAGCCGCGGCATAGCAGCGCCTCCGCGGCGGCGAGCGCGCGCTCCTCGGTCCCGAGGACGAAGCGCCCGATGGCACTGTCGAGGCGGGTCCCGAGTGCCGCCCCGAGGCGCTCCCGGTGGCGGTCGAGCGTCGCCCGGAGCCCGGGCTCCTCCCGGAAGACCCGCAGGGCGGCGCGCGCCGCGGCCACCGCCGGCAGCGTCGGCGCGGTGGAGTAGATGAACGGCCGGCCCCGGTTC
>JALOQY010000481.1 GCA_025459285.1 Planctomycetota bacterium
CCGGCTGCAAGTCGGTCAGATCAGGATTGCGCGGTTTCATGGAAGGACGCCGTGCGCCGGCGCGACGACGGGACCTACGGACTCGCCGATCCGACCTTCGGGCTCTGGCTGCGCTGCGGCGGGCCGGGCGGGAGGATCCTCCACCGCGCCGGCCCGCCCCGGACCGCCCGCCGCCTCCTCATCTCCTTCGTCCTCCAAGCCGCAAGGGCAGCCTCTCTGGCCGCTTGCATCGCCCTCCAGGGCACCTCTCTGCATCCCGGCCTGACCGTCGCCGCCACTCCCGCCCTGGCCGGTGCCGTGGTGGGCCTGCTCCCGCGTCCAGAGCGCCTGGGCGCCGAGTCCTTGCCCCCTCCTCTTCCGCAGTGACCGACCCGAAGAGCCGAACCTGCCGCTGGACAGGCCCGGCGGCCGCCGAGCGGGGTCGAGGCGTGGGGAGACACGACTTGGCAAGGGGCTCCTGTACAGTATCATGTACAGACCATGAGAGCCCTCACCTACACAGAGGCGAGAGCCAGGCTCTCGGAGACGATTGAGCGCGTCTGCGAGGACCATGCACCCGTCACGGTGACCAAGCGGCGCGATACCGCGGTCGTGATCATGTCCCTGGAGGACTACGAGTCTCTCCTCGAGACATCCTACCTTCTCAGGAGCCCCCGCAACGCCAGGCGCCTTCTCGAGTCCATCCTGGAACTCGAGGAGGGGAAGGGCAAAGAGCGAAAGCTGCGCGAGTGAAGATCATCTTCTCCTCGCAGTCATGGGAAGACTACCTGTACTGGCAGAAGACCGACCGCCGGATACTGAAGAGGGTCAACGCTCTGATCAAGGAGATCTGCCGGGACCCGTTCACCGGAGCCGGCAAACCGGAGCCGCTGAAACACGCGCTGGCCGGCTACTGGTCGCGACGGATCAACGATGAACACCGGCTCGTGTGCAAGGTGGAGCAGGGCTCACTCTACGTCGCGCAGTTGCGCTACCACTACTGAGCCGAACGGCGCGCCGCCGCACGACGCCCCGTTACCCGCCGCTCCGCATCGGTCCTTCGGCGCGCCCGCCGCACTTCTCGACCGCCGTTCACAGCGCGGACACGGCCCGCAGCCCAAGGTGACGGGCGCGCCCGCGCTGTCAATCACGCGGGGGAGGCAGATCCTCCCCCGCGTCGAGGCTTGCGAGGGATCTCCGCAATGTGTAGGATATTGCATATTCCAGGGAGCAAGAGCAATGAAGCCCGAGGTGTTCCTGCTTGAACACAGGCTCTTCACCCGGGAGGAGTTCGCGGCCGTCCTCCGGGGGCGGGGGCGGGCGGAGTCCACCATCGACTCCCATCTCGCCCGCTGGACGCGGCAGGGACGGATCGTCCGCGTCAAGCGTGGAGTGTTCGTCCGCGCCGACGGGGCGGGCGGGAAACACGAAGCTGCACCGGACTACGTTGCGCTCGCCTCGCGCATGGCTCCCGACGCCGCCGTCGCCTACCACACGGCCCTGGAGGCCCACGGGTTCGCCCAGAGTATCTTCGAGCGACTGACTTTCGTCACGTGGACGAAGACGAAGCCCACGTCCTTCGCCGGGCGGCGGTTCGTCCCCGTGCGCCCGCGCGCGCGCCTCATGTCCGCGGGCCGCGGCGAGGGCTGGATCGAGCAGGGGGAGCGCGGTGGCCTCGGGCTTCGCCTCACGACCCTCGAACGGACGGTGGCGGACGTGCTCGATCGGACGGACCTCTCCGGCGGCGTCGAGGAGGTCTGGCGGTCTCTGGCCTCGATCCCCGCGATCGATCCGGGCCCGCTCGAGGAGTACGTCGTTTCCATCGGCAGCGGGACGCTCGCCGCGAAGATCGGCTTCTTCCTCGAGTCGCGCCGGGAGGAACTGGTCGTGCCGGCGCGGTTGCTCGACCGCCTCCGCGCGATGCTCCCCGGAGCCCCGGTCCACATGGAGCGTCGACGCGGGGGGCGACTCGTCGCACGCTGGGCGCTCATCGTCCCCGCGGGGCTCGTCGAGGAACAGGAGCCTCGGGCATGATCACGGCAGCGGAAGTCTCCCGCGTTGCGGCGGAGACCGGGTTCCGCCTGGAAGTCGTGGAGAAGGTGGTCCGTCTCCTCGGAATACTCGACCGACTCGACCGGCATGAGTTCACCAGCGGCAAGTGGCTGCTCAAGGGCGGCAGCGCTCCGCGGTTCGGGACGCCGTCGACGCGGCGAAGCTGCTGGAACTCCTGCCGGAGCTCACGCTCCGGCCGCGGTTCCGGACGGCGTTCGTCTGCTTCCTGGCCGCGTCGCGAACGGATGCCCGTGACTTTCGTCCCGGGCGGAACCTGTTCCCGGATTCCGCCCTGGAGCAGGACCTCTCGCCACTGCTGCGCCGGGGGCAGGGAGGGCCGGTCAGGAGTTGCCGCGAGCTCGCCACGTGGATCCTCAAGACCGTGACACCGGCCCTGGAGCCTCTCCTCTCCTGGTCCGTGGGCGAGAGGCGATTTCTCGACCACCTGCTCGACCGAGGCGAGATTGACGCGGCCGCCCTGCACGAGGACCCGGCAGTCAGGGACCGGATCCTCCGGCAGCCCATGCTCGAGTGGAAGGCGGCTCACGTTCGCGTGCATCGGGAAGGATGAGGGAGTCGCGCTGCCGGCGGGAGCATCGCTGCGGCAGCCTTCCGCCGAGTTCGCGGGGGCCAGATCGAGGTGCGCGGCTCCTCGCGAACGAGACGGGTGTCCTGGCGCCGTCGCGGCACCTCGGGGTGCAGATGCAGCTGGAGTCTTCCCGTTCCTCGCCGGCGGGGCGGAGGCCATCGCGGCACCCGAGGAGAGACCCAGTGGCACTCCATCTTCACGACGAGGCCACCCGGGGACTCGCGGGATGGGGAAGCTCGTGTCGTACCGTGAGGCGGCGCGGCGTG
>JALOQY010000482.1 GCA_025459285.1 Planctomycetota bacterium
GTCACCGACTTCAACATGCCCCAGGTCGACGGTATCCACCTGTTGCGCGAGGTGAAAGCCCGCCACCCGGACTGCCCCGTCATCCTCATCACCGGCTACGGCACCATCGAACAGGCGGTCGAAGCCATCAAGCTCGGAGCCTATGATTACATCTCGAAACCCATCATCGACGAGGAGATGAAAGTCGTCATCGCCCGGGCCGTAGAGCAGTCCCGACTCCGGTCGGAGAACGAGAACCTGCGGCAGCAGCTCGACCTCCGATACTCCTTCGGTTCCATCGTCGGCCGCGACTCGAGGATGCAGCGGGTCTACGACACGATCGCCCTGGTCGCCCCCACGAAGGCGAACGTCCTCATCCTGGGAGAATCCGGGACCGGGAAGACCATGATCGCCCGCGCCATCCACCACAACTCCCCCCGCCGGACCGCCCGGTTCGTGGAGGTCAACTGCGGCGCGCTTCCCGAGACGCTTCTCGAAAGCGAGCTGTTCGGGTACGAGCGCGGCGCGTTCACGGGAGCGGTCGGCGACAAGCCCGGCAAGTTCCAGATTGCCCATGAGGGTTCCATCTTCCTCGACGAGATCAGCAATTCCTCGCCGGTTCTCCAGATGAAGCTCCTGCGGATCCTCCAGGAGAAGGAGTTCGAGCCGGTCGGGGGGCGTGACACGGTGAAGGTCGACGTGCGCGTGATCCTGGCCACGAATGCCGACCTCGCGAAGCTCGTCAGCGAGGGCCGGTTCCGCGAGGATCTCTTCTACCGCATCAACGTGGTGGCCATCCACCTGCCGCCCCTGCGCGAGCGGGTCGGGGACATCCCCCTCCTCGCCGCGCACTTCCTCGAGAAGTGCTCCCGGGAGAACGGCAAGCGCATCGACGGGCTCACCGGCGAGACCATCGAGATCCTCTCGGCCTATCGCTGGCCGGGAAACGTGCGGGAACTTGAGAACGTCATCGAGCGCGCCGTCGTCCTCACCCAGAACCACGAGCTGACGCCCGCCGATCTGCCACCAGCCCTCCTGGGACAGGATGGCGACGCGGTCGGACCAGCCGCCGATCCCGATACCATCGTCCCGCTGCGTCAGGCCCTCGAGGGACCGGAGCGTCGGATCATCGAGCGTGCACTGCACCGGCTCGGCGGGAGCCGCCAGAAGACCGCCGAGGCCCTCGACATCAACCGAACGACCCTCTTCAACAAGATGCGGAAGTACGACCTGCTGGAGAAGTTCTGACGCTGGCAGCCCGTCGCCGAGGGGCTTTTGCGCGCCTGAGGGCTCACGGCGACGGGCTGCCGGGTCCGAATGGGCCGAGCACGCCGGCCATCGAGCCGAACCGGCCTTCGGAGAGCAGGCGCCGGAGCTTCGCCTCGGCACCGTCAAGCCCCACCCGATGGCGGAACCGAGCCAGCGCGGGGACACCGCGGACCCGGGGCTGACCGGGATCGAATTCCCAGGGGTGGAAGTACACCACCCCGGGCTGGCCCACCGCATTCGCCCGGCGCAACGCCCCCGTGGTCCACCACAGGGGGAACAGCCGGAACCAGCCGCCTCCGCCGGCTCCCATCCGCCCGAAGGGCGTGGCCCGCGTCAGCGGTGGCGCCTCCAGGATGGAGCGGCCGTCGCCGATCTCCATCGGAGCGGGATGGGAGATCGCTCCGGGGATTCCATAGCGGTCATGCCGGATCGGCACGATGGAGGAGTCGTACGCGAAGCCCTCGTCCGCGAGGATCCGCAGGGCCCACCGACTCCGGTGGGTGATCGAGAACGACGGCGCCCGGTACCCGCAAACGGCGGTGTCCGAGAGAGCCTCCAGGAACTCCCGGCTGCGCCGCAGGTCCGCGATGAACTCCGCCGGGCTGTGGTCGTAGACGCACTCGTGCGCGAAACCGTGCGAGGCCACCTCGTGGCCGCGGCGCGAGATCTCCCGCACCAGGTCGGGGCAGCCCCGGGCCGCGGAGCCGAGCACGAAGAACGTCGCACGGGCGCCATGTTCCGCGAGGAGGTCAAGGACCCGGAGGGTCTGGGGGACGACACGACTCGCGAAGCTCGCCTCCCGTCCCCGGACCGCCCCGGCGAAGCCGGAAACCTGGAAGTACTCCTCCACGTCGAAGGTCAGGATGTTGCGGATCGCCTCCACCTACCGTGGCCTGCCGCGAAGGACACGCGATACGGTACGGGAGAGGATGAGCAGATCCACCATCCAGCACATCCGGCGGATGTAGAGCAGGTCCAGCGCGAGCTTCTTCCGGACATCCGCGACCGACTCGTCGTAACGTCGCAGAATCTGCGCCAGACCCGTGATTCCGGGTTTCACGCCAAGGCGCTTCGAGTAGTGTGGAATCGATTCGGCGAAGACCCGCACGAAGACCGGTCGTTCCGGCCTCGGACCCACCAGACTCATGTCCCCCTTCAGCACGTTGACGAACTGGGGCAGTTCGTCGAAATGGTACTTCCTCAAGAACCGCCCCATTGCCGTCACGCGGGGATCGTCAGGCCGCGCCCACACCGGGCCGGTGAGGGCTTCCGCGTCGCACACCATCGTTCGGAACTTCAACATCCGGAACACCCGCCCCCCGAGCCCCACCCGGTCATGCACGTAGAGCATCGGGCCGCGGGACGGGCACTTCACGAGGACTCCGACGAGCACGAAGACGGGCAGAAGCAGGATCAGGAGGCACAGCGAGAGGAAGAAGTCCACCGTTCCCTTCAGGGCGAGGAAAGACCATCGCGCGATCCACCGCTCCGTCCCGCCCGCCGGCGCCTCGCCCAGCCTGATGGCCCCGTTCGCGCTCATCGCCCTCTCAGACCCAGTCGCACCGGAACTCCAGCGCCCGGTCGAAGCACAGTGCCACACCGAGAAGCGGGACGCCGTCCTCCCCCCGG
>JALOQY010000483.1 GCA_025459285.1 Planctomycetota bacterium
GCTGATGTTGACACCGTACGCCGAGATCGCGTTGCCCGTACCCAGGATCTGCGACACCGTCTGCTGGACGAAGTTGGTGCCGTCCTCCGATACCGAGACCGAAACCACCTGGAACGGGCCGGAGATGCTGCCGAAGTAGATGAAAGCGTTGGGCTCCAGGAACGCCGTCGGGCTGCTGAAGATCGCGTTGACGATGAAAGCCGTGTTGAACACACCGGTGGCCGTCCCGGTCACGGGGAAACTCGAACCGGCGGTGAGAGAAACGCTGTTCCCGGCCCCCGACTCCCAACTCGAGGCGAACGTCGGGCCCGCCGACGCCGTCCCCGCGCTCAGAAGGACACTCAGCGCGACGAGCAAGCCCACTCCGGCCATCCATTTCATGGTCGACTCCCTCCAGCCGGTAAGGGTATCGCATCGCCGGAGCCGGATCAAGGGGTTACTGACCGGAGACGGACGGATTCCGCCTGCCGCTCCCGGGTCCCCCCTGACAGACTTGGATCGGCGCGGGCCTTCCCTTACATTCGGTGGACGCGACCTTCCCTTCGTCCGGGCCGGTGCGGCCCGGGCTTCCGACGGTTCCCGAAGGACCGGCTTATCGGACGGAAGGTCTGGCGAACGGGATCGAAACGCGAGGAGCGACCATGGCGACATCGAAGATATCGTGGACCCATACCGACGAGGCGCCGGCCCTGGCGAGCTACGCCCTGCTGCCGGTCCTCCGGGCCTGCGTCAAGGGCACCGGCATCGAGGTGGAGGCGAAGGACATCTCGCTCGCCGGCCGCATCATCGCGAACTTCCCGGAGCGGCTCCGGCCCGAGCAGCGGATCCCCGACGCGCTGTCGGAGCTCGGCGCGCTCGCCCAGACCCCGGCCGCCAACATCATCAAGCTGCCGAACATCAGCGCCTCGATCCCCCAGCTCATGGCCGCGATCCGGGAACTCCGGGAGAAGGGGTACGACCTGCCCGACTACCCCGAGGAGCCGAAGACGGACGAGGAGCGGGCGCTCCAGGCGCGGTACGCGAAGGTCCTCGGCTCGGCGGTGAACCCGGTGCTCCGCGAGGGCAACTCCGACCGCCGCGCCGCGAAGTCGGTGAAGCGGTTCGCCCAGAAGAATCCCCACAAGATGATGAAGCCGTGGCCGGCCTCCGGCTCCAAGGCCCGCGTGGCGCACATGGACGGCGGGGACTTCTACGGCACCGAGACGTCGGTGACCCTCGACCGGCCGGCCCGCGTGCGGATCGAGTTCGCGGCGCCCGGCGGCGCGACGAAGGTGCTGAAGGAGCGCCTCGACCTGCTCGCGGGCGAGGTTCTCGACTCCGCGGTGATGCACGTTTCGGCCCTGCGCCGCTTCTACGCCGCGCAGATCGAGGTGGCGAAGAAGGAGGGGCTCCTCCTCTCCCTCCACCTGAAGGCCACGATGATGAAGGTCTCCGACCCCGTCCTCTTCGGCCACGCCGTCTCGGTCTTCTACGCCGAGGCGCTCGGGAAGCACGCCGGCCTGCTGAAGGAGATCGGGGCCAACGTCGACAACGGCCTCGCCGACGTGATCGAGAAGCTCGGGAAGCTGCCGCCCGAGCGGAGCGGCCTGGTGCTCGCCGACATCGAGGCGGTCTACGCGAAGCAGCCGGCGATCGCGATGGTCGACTCGCGCAAGGGCATCACGAACCTCCATGTCCCGAACAACATCATCGTCGACGCCTCCATGCCGAACGTGGTCCGCGACGGCGGCGGTATGTGGAACCGGGAGGACAAGCTTAAGGACACCCTCGCCATGATCCCCGACCGGTGCTACGCGCCGGTCTACCAGGCGATGATCGAGGACTGCCAGAAGCACGGGCAGTTCAACCCGGCCACCATGGGCGCCGTCTCCAACGTCGGGCTCATGGCGAAGAAGGCCGAGGAGTACGGCTCCCACGACAAGACCTTCATCGCGCCGGCCGCCGGGACGATCCGCATCGTGGACGAGGCGGGGAAGGTCCTCCTCGCCCAGCCCGTGGAGCCAGGCGACGTCTTCCGCGCCTGCCAGACGAAGGACGTGGCGATCCGCGACTGGGTGAAGCTCGCCGTGACGCGGGCGCGCGCCTCCGGCTCGCCGGCGATCTTCTGGCTCGACGAGGGCCGGGCCCACGACCGGGAGATCCTCCGCAAGGTGGAGCGCTACCTGCCGGAGCACGACCGGTCGGGCCTCGACATCCGCGTCATGAAGCCCGTGGACGCGGTGAAGTTCAGCGTCGAGCGGAGCCGCCGCGGCGAGGACACGATCTCCGTCACCGGCAACGTGCTCCGTGACTACCTGACCGACCTCTTCCCCATCCTCGAGCTCGGCACGAGCGCGCGGATGCTCTCCATCGTCCCGCTCCTGGAGGGCGGCGGGCTGTTCGAGACCGGCGCCGGCGGCTCGGCCCCGAAGCACGTCGAACAGTTCCTGAAGGAAGGCCACCTGCGCTGGGACTCGCTCGGCGAGTACTGCGCGCTCGTCCCCTCCTTCGAGCTGATCGCCGCCCGGGACGGGAACCGGACGGCGGCGCTGCTCGCGGAGACGCTCGACACGGCCATCGGGAAGTACCTGGAAAACGCCCGGTACCCCTCCCGCAAGGTCCGGGAGATCGACAACCGCGGCAGCACCTTCTACCTCGCCGAGTACTGGATCCAGGCGCTGGCGGCCCAGACGAAGGACGCGGGGATCGCGGCCCGGATGGCCGGCGCGGCGAAGGCGCTCGCGGAGAACGAGGCGAAGATAGCGGCGGAGCTGCTCGCGGCCCAGGGCGCCCCGGCGGACGTGGGCGGCTACTACATGCCGGACCCGGCGAAGGCTGGAAAGGCGCTGCGCCCGAGCCCGACGCTGAACGCGATCATCGACGCGCTGTGA
>JALOQY010000484.1 GCA_025459285.1 Planctomycetota bacterium
GACCCTGGTCGTCATGATGGAAGCTCCCGCGGCGACGAGCGCCGGCGATCCCGCGCCCGATGCCGATCCGGACTCGGCATCCAGGAGCGGCAGCAGCAGCGCGGAGAGTGGATTCCCGCCACCGACTCTCCGGTCCAGTCGCGCGCGGAGCATCTCCCGACCCCGACGAAGCCGGGCCCGCGCGGTCTCCAGAGGCACCCCGGTGCGGCGGGCCACCTCCGCCACCGGGAGGCCCTCGAAGTGACGCAGGAGCACCGCCGCCCGGTACGGCTCCTCGAGCGCGACCACTGCGGCGACGACGATCGAGTGGATTTCGGCGCGCGCGGCGAGCGCCGCGGGATCGGCCTCCCGGCTCGACGGCCGGCAGGACGCGGCCGCTTCGTGCGTCGCGCGGCGAACGGCCGACCGGTGCCGGCGGCGGGCGAAATTCCGGACCACGGCGGCGAGCCACGCCCGGGGATGGACGGGGTCGCGCGGTGACCCGTGGAGGGCCGCGAGGACCGTGTCCTGGGAGACGTCGTCGGCTTCGGCCTCGCGGCGGGTGAGGGTCAGCGCGAGGTCGCGGATCCAGGCGCGGTGCCTTAGAAGGTCGTCGAGGTCCATGGGTGCCGGTTGGGTTGCCTCCAGAATACAGGATCCCGGCGGGAGAGGGAGGGGTGCAGGCGGCCTGCCGAGGGCCCGCGGATTCCGCGGACGTCGGATGCGAAGAGCACTCTCCGGCCCGGGGGCCCGGTCCACGCGGGGAGGACCGGACCGCCGGCAGGGAGGATTCCACCCGTGCCGCGATCGCGCTCCGTACACTCCTCCGATGCTCTCCGTCAGCACCTCCTGGAACTTCGAGCGTGCCGGGTCGCTTGCGGCCGCGGCCCGCGGACTTTCGGACCTCGGCTACCGCGGCGTGGAACTGCGGGCCCAGGGCGCCGTGCCGGACCTCGATTCGGCGGGCGCGGCCTGCCGGGGGCTCCGGGTCCGGTGCCGGTCGGTCCACGCCCCGCTCACCGCCGGACCGTGGTCGGAGGGGGACCCCTCCCGCGAGATCGCCTCCCTCGACGAGGCCCGGCGCCGTGCGGCGGTCGAATCCGTGCTCGGGACACTTCCCGTGGCGGCCGCCGCCGGGGCCGAGGTCATCGTCGTCCACCTCGGCGAAGTGGCGATCGAAGGGGCGCGGAACCGGCACCGGGAGTGGTTCCGGGCGATCGACGAGGGCCGGCCGATCGCTGAGGACGTGACGGCCGCGCTCGCCGAGCGGCGGGCGAAGCGGGACCCGTACCTCGAGGCCGCCGCGCGGAGCCTGTTCGAACTGACGCGGGCCGAGTCCGCGGTCGTCTTCGCCGTGGAGTGCCGGCTCTACTACCACGAGATCCCGGCCCTCGACGAGATGGAACTGCTGCTGTCCGACGCCGGGAAGCGCAAGGTCGCCTACTGGCACGACGCGGGCCACGCGCACCTCCTCGGCCGCGTGGGAGCCGCCGACCCGCTCGCGTGGCTCGCCCGCTACGGGGGACGGTGCGCCGGCCTCCACCTCCACGACGTGATCGGCACGACGGACCACTATCCGCCCGGGCCGGGCGAGGTGGACTGGGCCGGGCTCCGGGCCGGGGCCGGCGCGGGGATGCTGCGGGTGATGGAGGTCCACGGCCGGCACTCCGCCGCCGAGCTGGCCGCCGGGGCCGCCCACTTGCACGCGCTCGGGCTGGACTGACGGCTCCGCCGCAGTTGGTCCGACCGGCGCGGAGGGCGCAACGGTCAGCCCGGTGTACCGCTGACATCCGCAGGGTTCGCGGCGCTCTCACATTCCGCGGGAGGCCGCGATCGGCCCGCGCGAGGGAGGATCTGCCTGTGTCGAAGTGTCGCTTCCTCCACGGCCTTTCGAGGGTCCGTCGGCGCGGAGAGCGAAAGGGACGCGAGGAGGGAGGCGAACTCGGTCCCGACCGCCTCGAGCGAGGCGGCCGGTGCCAGGGTCTGCACGATGCAGATCGTCTGCTCCCGGAGGAGGAAGACCTGCCGGACGGCATGGTCCACTCCGCCCGAACGGCGGATGAGGTCCAGCGCGGGAGCATCCGTCCCCGCGACCCGAATGGTCCGCAGGTGGAGTGAAACCACATCGGCCCGGTCCCGCCAGCGCCTCTCGGCCACCGCGCGCGCGGTCGGGGCGTCACCGATCGACCCGCGGTCGCAGAGGTAGACCGTCAGGCTGACCTCCCCGGCCGGGTCCGGGCGCTGCGCCTTCAGGGCGAAGAACGCCTCTCCCGAGGCCGGCACTTCGCCGGCGGCCCACCCGGGGCCCGGAAGCCGGAGGCGGATGCCGTGGTCCGCGCGGATGACCTCCCGACTCTCCTCCTCGCCCGACCCGGGCCCCGCGGCGAACGACAGAAGAAGGCACGCACAGAAGCTTCGGATCGCGACTCCGCGCGGCAGGACGATGGGCGGCATCTCCGCATGGTAGGTTCTCCCTGCCGCCCGGGCAAGGGGGCCGGAGGCCGGCCGGGTATCGGCGGCCGGTCTGCGCCGACGCACCCCGCCGCGCCGGAGGGGATCCCCGTCCCCCCGGCGCGGCGTCGTTCGTGCGCGGCTCCCGCCGCCCTGCCGGCCGCGGTCCCCGTCGTCCGGGCGAGCCGCTTCGCCGTGACCGCCGGCCCCGCCGTGCGTCCTGTTTCCCGGCATGGCGGTCTCGCTCACATCCCCGGCGACGGCTCCCGGCGGGGGGCGGCGGCCTTCCGGCACGTGGGCTCCCGGCCTCCCCCGGGCCGACGCCTCCTTCCGGGTGGCCGAAGGCCCCTCGGTCTACCGGCCCCGCAATCCGGAGAGGACGCCCCTGTGGAAGCTCTTCGACGAGCACTACCTCGACTTCACCCGGATCCACGAGGA
>JALOQY010000156.1 GCA_025459285.1 Planctomycetota bacterium
CCTGACGCTCCTCGGGGGACGGTGTTTCGGGGAGATCGGCCGGCCGCACCACGAACTGGCCGCCGTGGTGGAGATGATCCACATGGCGACCCTGGTGCACGACGACGTACTGGACGGAGCCGACCGGCGGCGGGGGGAGCCCACGGTGAACGCGGCGGCGGGGAACACGGTGGCGGTGCTTCTCGGGGACTTCGTCTTCGCCACCGCCTTCGGGCTCTCCGCGTCCCTCGACAACCGGCTGGCCTCGCGGTACCTCTCCTTCATCGCGGGGGTGGTGTGCCAGGGCGAGATCCTCCAGATCCTGGAGACGGGGAATCTGGCGCTCGAGGAGCAGACCTACCTCGACGTCATCGAGAAGAAGACGGCGTTCCTCTTCGGCGCGGCGGGCCGCGTGGGCGCCGAGTACGCCGGGGCGACGCCGGAGCAGGCGGATGCCCTCGGTCGCTACGGACTCGATCTCGGGACGGCTTTCCAGATCGTGGACGACTGCCTCGACCTGGACGGGGACGAGGCCACGGTGGGCAAGACGCTGGGGACCGACGCGCGACAGGGGAAAGTGACCCTTCCGGTGATCCACTTCCTCCGGACCGCGCCGGGGGACCGGGCCGCGGTGCTGCGCGGAATCCTCGCCGGTGGGGAGGGGGATACGCGGAGGGACGAGATCAAGGCCATGCTCGGCGAGCGGGGCTCGCTGGACTATGCGCGGGACCGCGCGCGCCGCCTCGCCGCCCGTGCCGCCACACACCTCGAGGGCGTACCACCGTCGGCGTGGCGCGACACGCTGCTCGAACTCGCCGAGTACTCCGTGCGGCGTCGCCGCTGACCGAAGAGGTCGGGGGTTCCCGGGTCAGAGACCGCGGCGCCGGCGAGTCGCGAGTTCGAAGACGTTCGTGAGGAGCATGGCGATCGTCATCGGGCCGACACCGCCGGGCACGGGGGTGATGGCGGAGGTCCGGGGGGCGACCTGGTCGAAGTCCACGTCACCGACGAGACGGCCGTCGTCGAGTCGGTTGATCCCGACGTCCACCACCACGGCACCCTCGCGGACCATGTCGGCCGTGATGACGCGCGGACGGCCCATGGCGGAGACGAGGAGGTCGGCGCGGCGGCAGTGGTCGGCCAGATCCCGGGTGCGGGAATGACAGATCGTGACGGTGGCGTGGCGGGCCGTCAGAAGGGCCGCCATGGGCTTGCCGACGATGTTGGATCGGCCGAGGATGACCGCTTCCTTCCCGGACAGCGCGATGTCGTAGCGGTCGAGGAGGACCGTGACGCCGAGGGGGGTGCAGGGGATCGGAGCGGCGAGGCCGAGGTGCAGACGGCCCACGTTGAGGGGATGGAAGCCGTCGGCGTCCTTCTCCGGGGAGATCGCCGCGATCACGCGATCTTCGTCGATGGTCCCGGGGAGGGGGAGTTGGACGAGGATGCCATCCACGTTCTCGTCCTGGTTCAGCCGCTCGATCAGCGCGAGGAGTTCCGCCTCCGGGGTATCGGCGGGGAGTCGGAACAGGTCGTCCCGCATCCCGCATCCCTTGGCGGCACGCGCCTTGTTCCGGGTGTAGACGATGCTGGCGGGGTCTTCGCCCACCAGCACGACCGCGAGGCCGGGGGTCACGCCCGATTGGCGGCGGAGTTCGTCCACCGCCGCGCCCAGCTCCCGGCGGATCTCCTCCGCGGTGCGCTTTCCGTCGATGAGGGTTGTCACGTTCGAGGTTCCTCCGGGGCCTTCACGAGCCCGAGTCCTTCGAGGAAGAGGTCGTCGAGACCGCTGGTGAAGAAGGTCCCGAGCGCGTCCCGAACGGTTGTCGCCAGAGGCTTGCCCGGGATGTTCAGGGACGTATTGAGAAGCACGGGATGCCCGGTCCGGTCCCCCATGGCCCGCAGCAACCGGTGGAGACTGCCGGGGTGGTCGGAAGGGACGGTCTGGACACGAGCCGTGCCGTCGGTGTGCAGAACGGGAGCGAGGATGGTCCGGACTTCGGGGCGGACGGCACGGTGCGAGGTCATGAAGGGATCCGGCCGGGAGTCCGTGAAATACCGGGCGAGGTCGCCCGCGGCCACGGCCACGCCGAAGGGGTGGTAGCGGGCGCGGGGTTTCACGCGCGTGACGAGGCGCTCCTTGGCCTCGGGGTTCTTCGGGTCGCAGAAGATGGACCGCTGGCCGAGGGCGCGGGGACCGAATTCGGCCCGGCCCTCGAACCAGCCCACGAGGCGGCCGGCGGCGATACGGGCGGCGGCATCGGCCACGGCGTCCTGCGGTACCGCCGGCACGAGGCCGACACGGAGAAGCTCGGCCGAAACCTGGGCGCGCGTGAAGGCCGGTCCGAGATCGCTGCGCGCGGTCCGGCAGGCGGGCTCGCCCTCCCGCGCCGCGAGGTGGAGGGCGGCGCCGAGGGCGGTGCCCTCGTCGCCGGGGGCGAAGCCGGTATGCACGCGGGCGAAGGGGCCATCGGCGCGAATGCGGCCGCCGAGGACCCAGTTCTGGGCGACTCCGCCGGAGAGACAGAGATTCGAGAGTCCGGTCCGGTCGTGGAGGTGCCGGGCCATGTGGAGGACGACTTCCTCCAGGACGAACTGGAGACTCGCCGCGATGTCGGCGTGTCGCTCCTCGACCTCGGAACCCGGTTCCCGGCCGGCCCCCAGTTCGGTGGAGAAGCGCTCGGACAGGAACGCGCGGCCCTCGAAGGTGTCGAAGTACTCGGGATTCAGCGCATAGGCGCCATCGGGGAGCGGCCGGAGGATCCGGCGGAACGTCTCCAGATAGCGGGGCTCCCCGAGGGAGGAGATGCTCATGATGCGGAACTCGTCATCCTCCTCGCGAAAACCGAGGAAGTCGGCGACCGAGGCGCAGAGGAGTCCGAGGGAGTTCGGCATCTCGGCCACGGAGTAGATCTCGATTCCGCCCGGGCGACCGGCCCCCTGGCTGGAAGCGCTGAGTTCCCCGCGCCCGTCGATCGTGAGCAGGGCAGCCTCCTCGAAGGGAGAGAGATAGAAGGCCTCGGCAAGGTGGCACAGATGGTGGCGGACGACCCGGATCCGCTCACCTCCCGCGCCCCGGAGGCGGTCGACCTCGGCCAGGTACCGGACGGCCGCGTGCATCTCGTCGTGGAAGATGTGGAAGGCCTTGAAGCGACCGCTGGACAGGAAGTCGGCCCCGTACCACTCTTCCAGCCGCTCGCGCAGCTTGAGCCAGGGATTGTTGGCGACGGCGATCCGGTCGAGGTCGCCGGCCTTGACACCCGCCTCGCGCAGACAGAAGTCGATCGCGGCCCGGGGGAACCCTCCCTCGTGCTTGAACCGTGTGAAGCGTTCCTCGCTCGCCGCGGCCACGAGTTGACCGTCGATGAGCAGTACCGCGCCGCTGTCGCGGTAGCCCTGGCCGCCGATGCCGAGAATCTTCATGGGAGGTCTCCATCGGGAGGTCGGGTATCGGCCGGAGCGGGGCCGCTGGCGTGTCGCCGCGGGCCCCGGACCGTTCGCACGAGGAGTTTCACGAGCGCTTCGCCCGGCGGTGAACCGGGCGGGAGGGCCTCGGCGGTCGCGTCCGGGGGCAGCCCGTCGAAGGGGGGCCGGGACAGGAGAATGCGGGCGAACCGCGCGAGGGCTTCGGAAGTCCGGTCGGCCGGCTTGTCCGCGAAGTAGGCGAGTGGGGCGGCGTGCTTGGCGGCGGCAGCGGCGCACTCGAGGAGTGCGAGGCCCCGGCCGAGGACCAGCACCACGGCGGGCTCGAACCTGCGGAGGGTCCCGTCGAGAAGCACCGCGGGGACGTCACCGGATGACGAGACCGGCACGGTCCGGAACGAGAAGCCCACGTCGAGGAATCGCAGCCGGAAGTCGAGACCGCGGTTGAATGCCTCCGCGGCTTCCAGGAACCCGCGCGCGAGATCGTCCGCGCCGGGGGACTCATGGAGGATGACGACCCGCATCGCGTGACCCGGTGACCGTCCGGCGACTCGAGCGGGGGCCTGGCACGAGCGCGGCGCCGCGAGGACCGGACCAGTCTCCGTCGGCGGCCGGGAACAAGCCCTCGGATCCGGACGCGCACGTTGTACGGACTCGGCGGGGCTTTGTCCATGTCTGCGGTCGGCGAACCCTCACGGGCAGCCCGCCGCCGAGGGGCGGCCGACAGTGCGGAGGCTCACGGTACAGGGCGGCCAGCCCCTGATGTGCCGCGGGAGCTCGCCTCCGCGCCGGTCGGGCCCGCGCTCCCCTCGATCAGAAGTCCGGCCTTTCGGCGCGCGCTCCTAGAATCGCGCCCATGACCGAGCCGGACGTGGAGCGTGTACTCCTGAGCCGCGAACGCATCGAAACCAGGGTGTGCGAACTGGCCGGGGAGATCGCGGCAGTCTACGGCGACGGCGAGATCGTGGCGGTGGGCGTGCTGACCGGCGCCTTCGTCTTCCTGGCGGATCTGGTGCGGCATCTGCCGAACCGGGTCCGGTTCTCGTTCCTCAAGGCCGATTCCTACGCCACCGGCACCTACCCCGGGGCGCTGAGTGTCACGCTCGTCGGGGAGACGGACCTGTCGGGGCGTGATGTGCTGGTGGTGGAAGACATCCTCGACACGGGCCGGACCCTGGAGGGGATCCTGGGGATCCTCCGCCGGCGAGGCCCCCGGACCCTGCGGACCGTCGTTCTCCTCGACAAGGTCTCGCGCCGGGAGGTGGCCATCTCCGCCGACTTCGTGGGGTTCCCGGTACCCGACGCGTTCCTCGTGGGGTATGGCCTCGACCACGCTCAGCGCTACCGGAACCTGCCCTACGTCGGCGTGCTGCGGAGCGAGGCCGCGGGGAAGAGCTCCTGATGGGTATCCACGATCGCCCATGGATGGAGCCCGGCCCGTCCCCGGTCCGGCCGGGCGCCCGGGTGGTGTACGCTCTCATCGGCGTGAACATCGCCTGCTACATCCTGCAGGTCGTGGTCTTCCGGCAGAGCGGGGGACTCATCCGGCAGTTCGGGCTCTGGCCGCAGGAGGTGCGATCCCGGTTCGCGATCTGGCAACTCGTGACGTCCCTCTTCCTGCACGACCCGTCTTCCCCGCTCCACATCTTCTTCAACATGTTCGTGCTGTACGCGTTCGGACCGGCGGTCGCCGCGCGGATGGGGAGGACCCGGTTCCTCCTGTTCTACCTGGTGGCGGGCGTTGCCGCCTCGGCCACCTACGTGCTGCTCGGTCCGCTGACCGGACTGCTCCGCGTGGCCGTGGGGGCGTCCGGGGCCATCCTCGGCCTGCTCGTCTACTACACATTCCTGAACCCGGACGCGCCGGTTCTCCTCTTCTTCCTGATCCCCATGCGCATGAAGTGGGCGACCGTGCTCATCATCGGCGTGGATGTCGTGGCATTCACGACGGGCACTTCGGACCAGATCGCCCACACCGCCCACCTCGGCGGGGCGCTGGCGGGCCTGGCATGGTACTTCGCCGAGCGCCACCGGGCGGCCCGGAAGCGCCGGGGGCCGCCCCCTCCGCGGGCGGAGAGGGAAGCCGACCCGTCGCTCCTCGAAGAGGTGGACCGACTGCTCGACAAGATCCGGGAAGGCGGTCTCGACTCGCTCTCGGAAAAGGAACGGCGCTTCCTGCGGGAGGCCAGCCGCCGCATCCGGAGCTGAGCTCTCGCCGGATCGGGGCCGGCGGGAGTCCGGGCCCGGGTGGACGGGCGGTCAGCGGGGTCGGAGGACGATGCGGAGTTCCCGCTTCTCCTCGCCGGCCGGAATGACGATCTGCTCGGCCGGCGACCAGCCCGGGGCGTGAGCCGTGAACCGGAACTCGCGCCCGTAGCTCGGAACCTCCCGGGTCTCGACATGAGGCCATGGCAGGTAACGGCGCCGCTCGAACACGCGAGTTTCGACGGTGTATCGGAGCGGCACGACGAGTGGAGATCGTCCGACGTACTCACCATTGACGCTCACGTCGGCGCCGGCGGGTTCCGTCTTGACCACGACGTCCGTGGTGGCCCGGCCGGGCGGTCCTTCGTGGTGGAAGACCCACTGGCCCGCACAGCCCGCAAGCAGGAGCGCGGGCAGGAGCACCGCACCGGCCGGGACCATCCGCACGGCGCCTACTCCCTTCCTTCCGCTCTGCGGAGCAGGGATTCTCGCACCGAGGACTCGATCAATTCGGGAGCGCTGCCGGCGGCGATGGCGGTGATTGCCGTGATGTTCACGATCTGCTCCACCGTCGACCAGTGATTGAGGACCGAAACGGGCTTGCGGACACCCATGATGATGGGCCCGATGATCTCGGCCCGGGCCAGACGCTCCATGAGCTTGTAGGCTATGTTGGCGGAGTTCAGGCAGGGGAAGATGAGGATGTTGGCGTCGCCCTTGATGGCGGAGGTGGGGAATGCCTTCTCGACCATCTCGGGATTGAGGGCGGCGTCGGCCTGGATCTCTCCGTCGATGACGAGGGTGGGGTCCATGGTCCGGGCGATCTCGGTGGCCTGTCGAACCTTGTCGGAGTAGGGGTGCCGGGTGGAACCGAAACTGGAGAACGAGAGCATCGCCACCTTCGGCGTGATGTCGAAATAGGACTTCACCGTCTTCGCGGCGAGCAGCGCCGTCTCCGCCAGGTCCCCGGCTGAGGGGTCGATGTTCACCGTGGAGTCGGCGAAGAACAGGACCTTGTCGGGGAAGACCAGGACGTAGAGCCCCGAGACCTTCCGCACGCCGGGCTTGAGCCTGAGGACACGGAGGGCGGGTCGCAGGGTGGCCGCGTAGGAGCGGTTGATGCCGCAGACGAGCCCGTCGGCCTCGTCCGCGTAGATCATCATCACCGCCCGATCGATGGGCTGGCGCGCGGCCTCACGCGCTTCGTGCGGCAGGAGTCCCTTCCGGGCGCGGAGCCGATAGATGGTCGAAGCGTAGTTCTCCGAGCCGACCGCGGGGTTGACGAACTCGACGCCGTTCAGGTCGATGCCGTGTCCGGAGGCGATGGCCGCGATGCGGGCGGGATCCCCGACGAGGATCGGGCGAGCGATCTTCTCCTCGATCAGGATCTGGGAAGCGCGGAGGATGATCTCCTCCTCGCCCTCGGGAAACACGATCCGCTTGAGTTCCTGGCGCGCCTTGCGGATGACAATCCTCATCAGGTTGCGCGACGGACCGTAGATCCGCTCCAGAGACTCGCGGTACGCGTCCCAGTCGGTGATCGGCTTGCGTGCCACGCCGGTTTCCACCGCGGCGCGCGCCACGGCCGGCGCCTCGTAGAGGAGGACCCGCGGGTCGAGCGGTTTGGGGATGATGTACTCGGGACCGAAACGCATCTCCTCCCCGCCATAGGCCTTTCGGACGGCATCAGGGACGTCCTGCTTGGCGAGCTGGGCAAGAGCGTAGGACGCCGCCAGTTTCATCTCCGAGTTGATGGCGCGCGCGCGGACGTCGAGCGCGCCGCGGAAAATGAAGGGGAAGCCGAGGACGTTGTTCACCTGGTTCGGGTAGTCGGAGCGTCCGGTCGCCACGATAGCGTCCGGCCGCGCGGCCTTCGCCTCGTCATAGGGGATCTCGGGATCGGGGTTGGCCATCGCGAAGATGATCGGGCGGTCGGCCATGGACTTCACGTGATCCCGCGTCAGTAGATTCGCCACGGAGAGCCCCACGAAGACGTCCGCTCCCTTCATGGCATCGCCCAGAGTGCGCGAACGGGTGTCCTGGGCCCATTCGGCCTTCCATGCGTTCATGTTCTCGGCGCGGCCCTTGTAGATCACGCCGGCGCGGTCGATCATCGTCACGTTCTCACGGCGAACGCCGACGCGCAGGAAGTGCTCCGCACAGGCATTGGCGGAAGCACCGGCCCCGGTGAAGACGACGCGGACTTGTGAGATATCCTTGCCCGCCACCTCGCAGGCGTTCAGCAGACCCGCGGCGGAAATGATCGCGGTACCGTGTTGGTCATCGTGGAAGACGGGGATGTCGAGTGCTTCCTGGAGACGCCGCTCGATGGTGAAACACTCCGGGGCCTTGATGTCCTCCAGATTGATCCCGCCGAAGGTGGGGGCGATGAGCGTGACACACTTGATGAAATCCTCCACATCGTGCGTGTCCACCTCGATGTCGAACACGTCGACATCGGCAAACCTCTTGAACAGGACGCCCTTGCCTTCCATGACCGGCTTGCCCGCCAGGGGACCGATGTCTCCGAGCCCGAGCACGGCCGTGCCGTTGGAGATGACGGCCACGAGGTTGCCCTTGGATGTGTAGTTGTAGACGTCCTCCGGGTTCTTCTCGATCCGGAGGCAGGGAACGGCGACGCCCGGCGTGTAGGCCAGGGAGAGATCTCGCTGCGTGAAACACGGTTTCGTCGGTACGACCTCGATCTTGCCGGGCCGACCCTTCTGGTGGTAATCAAGAGCGTCCTGGTCGCGTATGTTGCGGGGCATGATGCAGGTCCGGACGGTTGGAGTCCGGTCTCCATGGGATTTGGCAAGCGTGGGCTTCCGCCAGGGAATGGGATACCATTCCGGAGAAGCAGGACGGCGGGAATTCAGGGCGCCGGGAGCAGGAGGGCAGGATGCCGATCTACGAATTCGCGTGCGACGCGTGCCGGAGCGTGGTCCAGGTCTTCTTCCGCTCGGCGGGGGCTGTCATTCCCAAGTGTCCGCGGTGCGGGGCGAAGGGCTTGCGGCGACTTCTTTCGGGGTTCGCCGTGGGCGGGCGCGCGCGACGAGGAAAGGGCCCGGACGTCAGCCCGGCGGTCGGCGGAGAGCCCGATCCGACGAAGGTCGAGGCCGCCCTGAGTCGATTGGAGGGGGAGATGGGGGATCTGGATGAAGAGGATCCCCGTCAGATGGGTCGACTTCTGCGACGCGTGATGGAGGAAACGGGCACAGGTCTCGGTGAAGGGGTGGAAGAGGCCCTGCGCCGGTTGGAGGCCGGCGAGGATCCCGAGAAGATCGAGGAGGAACTCGGTGATGTACTGGGAGAGGGGGGAGAGGGCGCTGGGCCGGGCGCTGATGGTGACTACTCGTATGATGATCATCTGTACGAGGGATGATCTGCGTTTCGGGCAATTGTTGATCGCGTATCGCTCAAACTGTTATATTTCGATTCGGGAAGCGGTCGGTCCGTTCCCTCGAACCAGAGTACACTCCTGATCGAAGTTGTGGTTCCCCACGGAGGGCGGCGGCGATGAGTCTCAAGGGCGTATTGAAACAACTGGCGGCGGAGAAGACGAAGATCGAGAAGGAAATCGAGGCGCTCTGCCGGCGGCGTGACGCCATCGATCTGGTGTTCGCGACGCTCGGCGCGCCCGCCGCGAAGCCTGCGGCGAAGGCGAAGACGAAGGCGAAGGGGCGTCCGCCGGTGGCGAAGAAGCCGGGCGGAGCGAAGGGCCGCATGACGGTCCGCGAGGGCATTCTGGCAACCGTGCGGGAGGCGGGAAAGCCGGTGGCAGTGGCGGACATCATCAAGGGCACCGTGGCGAAGAGCGGGAAGGCCGTGGCGAGCATCCGGACACAGGTCAATGCGATGGCGAATGCCGGGTATCTGGTGCGCATGCCGCATGACGGGCGCGGCTTCCTGTACACGCTGGGCAGCGAGCAGCCGGTGAAGGCGAAGCGGGGGCGCAAGAAGAAGACGGTCGCCGAGGCCGGGGCCCCGGTGATCACGGAGACGCCCGCCGCGACGTAGCGCGCAGGTGTCCCCTGAGTCGACGTCGTGCGAACGCGCATGGCAGGTGCGGTGCCTCCATGCGCGTTCTCGTTTCGCCGCGCGGCCTTTCGGCCGCACTGCGAGCAGGCGGCGTCCACGGTGGGGGCTGCGCCCCCACCGGGAGGGCTG
>JALOQY010000485.1 GCA_025459285.1 Planctomycetota bacterium
CGAAGATGAAGGAGTGCGCGAAGGAGCTTGGGTACTCGTTCCCGTACCTCGTGGACGGCACCCAGGCGGTGGCCGGGGCCTACGGCGCCGCCTGCACGCCGGACTTCTTCCTGTTCGATGCACGGCACGCGCTCGTCTACCGCGGCCAGTTCGACGACAGCCGGCCGGGCTCCGGCGGGCCGGTCACCGGGAAGGACCTGCGCGCGGCCTGCGACGCGGTCCTTGCCGGGAAGAAGCCGGGGAAGGACCAGAAGCCGAGCATGGGCTGCAACGTGAAGTGGAAGGCGGGGAACGAGCCGCCCTACGCGGGGTAGGCGGGCGGGAAAAGGACGAGGGGGAGTCCGCTAGGACCCCCCCTCGGTGGTAGCGGGGACAGGATTCGAACCTGCGACCTCCAGGTTATGAGCCTGACGAGATACCACTTCTCCACCCCGCACCTGAAGACCTGAGTATACGCCTCATCTTCGGAACGATGAAAGTTTTCCCCCGTCCGCCGGGCGCGCTAGCCTGCACGCCCAGTCTCTCATGGAGGAACCGTCATGGCATTGAACCTCACGGACGCCTTCCTGGAACTCATCCGGAGGGCATCCTCGGACCTGCCGCCGGACGTCGAGCGCGCGCTCGTCGCGGCGCACCGGCGCGAAGAGCCGGGCTCCGTGGCGAAGGGAGCCCTCGCCCAGGTGCTGCTGAACGTGAAGGTGGCGCGGGAGAGTTCGCGTCCCCTTTGCCAGGACACGGGCACGAACATCTACCACGTCCACCTCCCGGCGTCCGTGCCGCACGGGAAGGTGGAGAAGGCGATCGTCGCGGCGACGAGGAAGGCGGTGAAGCTGAACTACCTCCGGCCGAACGCCGTGGACTCCGTGACCGGGAAGAACTCCGGCGACAACACGGGCGTCGGGCAGCCGCAGATCCACTTCGAGCAGTGGGGGAAGGGCCACGTGGAAGTCTCCCTGATGCTGAAGGGCGGCGGCTGCGAGAACGTCGGCCGGCAGTACGCGGTGCCCGATGCCGAGACGAAGGCCGGGCGGGACCTGGAAGGGGTGCGCCGGGTGGTGATCGACGCGGTCCAGAAGGCCCAGGGGCTCGGCTGTGCGCCGGGCTCGCTCGGCATCGCGATCGGGGGTGATCGTGGATCCTCCTACCTGCTCTCGAAGCAGCAGTTCCTGCGCTCCCTCGACGACCGCAACCCCGACCGTGAGCTGGCCGCGCTGGAAAAGCGACTCCTCGCGGAGATCAACGAGCTCGGGATCGGGCCGATGGGCTTCGGCGGGAAGACCACGGTGCTCACCGTGAAGATCGGCAAGATGCACCGCCTGCCCGCCTCCTTCTTCGTGAGCATCTCCTACATGTGCTGGGCGTTCCGCCGGGCCCGGATGACGATCCGGGGAGAGAAGGTGACCTATGGCTATTAGGATCGATCTGCCCGTCTCCGAGGAGGCGATCCGCGCGCTGAAGGTGGGTGACGACGTGCGGCTCTTCGGGAACATCGTCACGGCGCGGGACACCGCGCACAAGTTCATGATCGAGAAGCGGCCCGACTGGCTGCGGCCGATCCTCGCCGGGACGGTCATCTACCACTGCGGCCCGGTGATGAAGCGCCTGAAGGACGGCTGGCGGGCCGTGGCCGCCGGCCCGACGACGAGCGCCCGGGAGGAGCCCTACCAGGGGACCGTCATCGGCGAGTACGGCGTCCGGGGCGTGATCGGCAAGGGCGGCATGGGGCCGAAGACGCTGGAGGCCCTGAAGCAGCACGGGGCCGTCTACCTCCACGCCACGGGCGGCGCGGCCTGCGTCCTCGGCGACGCGGTGAAGAGCGTCGAGGGCGTCCACATGCTGGAGGAGTTCGGCGTTCCGGAGGCGTTCTGGATCTTCCGGGTCGAGGACTTCCCGGCCGTGGTCACCATGGACTCCCACGGGGGCAGTCTCCACGCGGTGGTGAAGGAGGCGTCCGGCGCCGTCGCCTCCCGCCTGATCCACGGGATCTGAGGAGCGGCCGATCCCCCGGCCGCCGCCCGAGCGCTTCCTCCTGACGCCGGGGCGGGACTTCACCGGTCCCGCCTCCTGGCCGGCGGTGTTCGGCCGGGCCGGGCCGCTCACCGTGGAAGTGGGCTTCGGGAAGGACGAGTTCCTCCTCGAACTGGCCGCCGTCCGGCCGGACCTCGATTTCCTCGCCATCGACTACTCCGTGCCGCGGGCGATGTCCTACCTGCGGAAAATCGAGAGGCGGCGGCTCACGAACGTACGGGTCCTCGTCGAGCACGCGATGCTCGCGGTCTCCCTGTGTCTCGCCGACGCGTCGGTGCGGGAGTTTTTCGTCCTCTTCTCCGACCCCTGGCCGAAGGCGCGGCACGCCGCGCACCGCCTCGTCGCCCCGTGGTTCGCCCGGGAGGCGGCCCGGGCGCTGGTGCCGGGCGGGAAGGTCACGCTGGCCACGGACCACGAACCGTATCGGGACGGGATCCTCGCGGTCTTGGAGGGGGAGCCGCGATTCCGGAACGTCCTCGGCCCGGGCGGCTCCGGGCCCCGGCCGGACGGGTATCCGGCGACGATCTTCGAGCGGCGCTGGCTCGGCAAGGGTAAGGTGGTGTGGTACATGCAGTTCGTTCGGGAGGGCGGGTCGTGACGGAAGAGAGGCCGCCGGGCCGGGACATTCTCTGGAGCCCCTGGCGCATGCAGTACATCCGGGCGAAGAAGCCGAAGCACTGCGTCTTCTGCGAGGCGGCGGCCGCCGACCCCGCGGAGGACGAGAAACGCTACGTGGTGTACCGTGGGCGCGCCCACTTCGTCGTGCTGAACATCTGGCCCTACAACAACGGCCACGCCATGGTGGTGCCGTTGAAGCACGCCACCGACCTC
>JALOQY010000486.1 GCA_025459285.1 Planctomycetota bacterium
CCCAGAAGCTCGAGGATCGTAAGCGTGCGGCGAACCACACCTCTCCCCGGGGGAACCTCGGGCACGCTGGATGCTGAGAGGGCGCCGGGCCTGACGAGGATCAGCCGGCCCGCATAGCGGAGGCGCGACACACCGCCCGAGCTTCCGCCCACAAACCGCGTTCCGCATGCGCTGCGCGACCGTGGGAAACAGCGACGGCGGGGGCGGGAGTCGACCACCGTCCCCTGCTTGACACCGTGCGCAGGGCGGCTGCCGTCGAGTACCCCTTGAGGCGGTTTCTGCGCCTTGCGCTCGTCCTGCGCGGCGGCGATGCTGGCGCGCATGAGCCACGTCACCGATCACAAGGCCCTGTTCGCCGATGAAGTCCGCCGCTGGCGCGAGGACCCCGTCTACTTCGTCCGGGTGATCCTCGGCGTCCGCGACCTCTGGGCGAAGCAGGTCGAGATCCTCGAGTCCGTTCGCGACCATGCGCAGACTTGTGTCGCCGCCTGTCACGATAGCGCGAAGACCTTCACGGCGGCCTGCGCCGCCCTCTGGTTCGCCTTCTCGTTCCAGCCGAGCAAGGTGATCACCACGGCTCCGACCGACCGCCAAGTCCGGCATCTCCTGTGGTCGGAGATCCGGAAACTCCACTCCCAGGCCGCGTTTCCCCTACCCGGCGAGGTTCAGAGCGCCTACTGGCAGATGCCGGGGGCCGCGGACTGGTTCATGACCGGGTTCTCCACGACTCCGGACACCGCGGCGGATCACGCCACCCGCTTCACGGGCTACCACTCCCCCCACGAACTCGTCATCTTCGACGAGGCGGCAGGGATTCCGAAACCGATCTGGGACGCCGCGGAGGGTCTCCTCACGAGCGGACACCACCGGATGCTCGCGATCGGGAACCCGACCGATCCGAACGGGGAGTTCGCCCGGGCCCCGGCAGATCTACCCCTTCCTCGTCACGAAGGAGTGGGTGGACGGGATGCGGGAGAAGTACGGAGAGTCCTCGCCGGCCTTCCAGAGCAAGGTGCGGGGGCTGTTCCCGGACCAGGCCGACGACAGCCTGATCTCCCTGGGGTGGGTCCAGGCGGCGCTCGGGCGGACGGCAGTGCCCCTCCCTGGAGCCGTCCGAAGCCTCGGGGTGGACGTCGCGCGGTTCGGGAGCGACTTCACCTGCTTCTACGTCGTGGAGGGCTCCCGGATCCTCCACGCCGAGGCGCGGAACGGCCAGGACTTGATGTGGACGGCGGGGCGGACGATCGCGCTGGCCCGGCAGTTCCAGGTCCGGCCGGAGAACGTGGCCGTCGACGACACCGGGCTGGGAGGCGGGGTTACGGATCGCCTCCGCGAGCAGAAGTTCAACATCCGCCCCGAGAACTTCGGGGCCCGGGCCATCGAGTCCCGCGTCTACGCCGACCGTCGGAGCGAGCTCTGGTGGCTCCTCCGCGACTGGATCCGTGACGATGCCGCCCTGGCCGATGCGCCTCCGAGGGCGAGAGACACGCTCCGGGAGGACCTCGGGGCACCCTCGTACATCCAGCTCTCGGATGGCCGCCTCACGCTCGAGGCGAAAGCCGAGATGAAACGGCGCCTGGGGCGGAGCCCGGACGACGGGGACGCCCTGGCCCTCGCGATCTCGCACCGGGAGCGGCGGCCGGAGCCGCGGATCGTTCTGCTCTGAGTGCGGGCGGAACGTCCTTGACTGGGGTGCCTCGAGGAGCCCGGACCCGGCCTGCGGTGGGCGTACCAAGGCCGCGGGAAATCCGATCAGGACGATCCGGAATGTCCTGGAGGTGTTTGGGGAGTCGAGCCCTCATGTCGCGCGTCCGCCGGCGACCGGGACGATCGAGCGGGTCCCGGCCGCGGACGGGACAGAAAGAACCAGACCATGGCCGCTCGACAGGAGGCTCGAAGATGAGGAAGGCGACGAAGGAGACGACGAAGAAGGAGAGCACGAAGAAGCAGAAGACGGCCCGCGTCCGGCCGGAGGTCCTGGCCAAGACGGCGGAGACGCCGGTGGTCGTGGAGCCCGCGGAGGCCCTGGCGGCCGAGCCGGCGATCGAGGCGGCGGAGGTGGTGGTGCCGGAGCCCGCCGATGCCGAGGTCCCGGTGGGGATCCCGCCGGACGGCGAGAGCGCGGACACCCCGGCGTCCGAGACCGCCTCCGAGACGCCCCCCGTCGTCCCGGCCGACGTGCCCACGGAGAGCCCGACGGACCCGGAGCCTCCGGTGGACCTCGACGCCCTCCGGGAGTCGGTGGAGAAGGCGAAGGCGGCCCTCGAGGCGGCGAAGGCCGACACGAAGCAGCTCGTGGAGCACGCCCGCGCCGTCGTGATCGTGGCGGACGACGACTACCGGAGGGCCCTCGCGCCGTACCGCGAGGCCTGCCGGAAGGCCGGCCAAGCCTGCGAGTTCGAGGGCGGCCGGGGCGCAATCGTCGCCGCCCGGGTCGGGTTCCTCGTCGAGCGGACCGCCGACGGCGTCTGCATCACGATCCGCGGGCGGCCCGAGACGATGGAGACGGTCCCCCTATCCGTCCTGAAGGAGTCGGTAGGCAAAGTCGCGTACAGCTACTGCGACCGCTGGATCGGACCGAAGGGGGTGATCGGGAACAAGGGAGGCGGCCTCGGCAACCGCATCCGGGCCGCGCTGAAGTAGACCTCTCCCGGCCATCCGCAGGTGTCCCTGCCGCCACGATCTCTCCGGGTCGCGGCGGCGGTGCTTCCACTCCCGACGCTGCGTTGCTCCACGGAATGTACCGGGACTTCGCCGGCCTGCGCAACTGAACCGGGCCTGTGCTACGGCACCACCCGGGTGACGGATCCTGTCCTTCGCCAGCCCTTCGATCGCCCCCCACGACCGCCTGGTGGGCGCTCCCGAACCGCTCTCGATCGGTCCGTCAGACGCCTCCGAAAAATCCGCCAAAGAAACGGATTGGTCTGCTGGAACTCGCGATCCGCTTGGCCTAGGATCCGGAAGTCGCGGCTGTAGACCGCGGCACACCGCGGGGCCGGCGCGACCGGACCGGTTCCCGGCCCGCCGCCCCGCGCAGCATCGGAGAACCGGACGATGTCCAGCCTCTCTCCTGACGTGCGCGCCGGCCTGAGCGACCGTGACGCTGCCCGATGCCCCCCGCACATCTGCGAGGTCCCGGGGTGTCCGGAGTGCCGGCTGCCGGCACTTCGGCCCCCCGACGATCCGTACCGCATGCACACGGTGGACCTCTGGCCCGCGCTCGAGCCGGCCGGCGGATCCGGCAAGAGACACGGCGGGAAGGACTGCGGAGGTGGCCGATGACCGCGCAAGACGCCGCGCTCCCCAACTGCTGGGCGGCGGCCTTCGCCTACGCCGAGAAGGGACAGCCGGTGATCCCGATCTACGAGCCGAGCGGCAGCGGGTGTTCCTGCGCAAAGCGTTCGAGCTGCGAGCACGCCGGCAAGCATCCCCGATGGGATGCGGTGCTCTGCCCGAACGGGCTGGACTCGGCCACGACCAACCCCGAACTCATTCGGAGGATGGCGGCGAGGTGGCCGCAGGCGAACATCGCCATCCGCTGCGACAACCTGGTGGTCATCGACGTGGACGGCGATGAGGGTCGCGCGATGTGGGAGCAGCTCACCGTCGAGCAC
>JALOQY010000157.1 GCA_025459285.1 Planctomycetota bacterium
TCGCCCCGGGGCGGCCGCTCCGGATCGTGCCGGCCGGGGAGGGGGGGCGCGGGCCGGCGGAGGAGGCGCTGCTCCACGGCCTCGACGGGGGGAGCGGGCTGACCACCACCGCGGCCCTCGCGGCGATCGAGATGCTGTGGCGCGACCTCGACTCGGGGATGGCCGGCCGGTCCGGTCCGGCTTCGGTCGCGTACTACCGGGCGCTCGTCGAAGAGATGTGGCGGGAGGCCGAAGCCCGGTCCGATCTGCCGGCCGGGGCGGAGACATGGATGGCGCTCACGGACCCGATCGCGGTCTGGGACCGCATGGGGGCGGGGGCCGGGTGGGAGCGACTCCGGGACCTCTTCCGGGACGTGGAGGCGCTGCGGAACGAGGTCCTGTCCTCCGGCGTGCTCTCGGATGCCGCGGCGCGGGCCAAGGCGGGGTGGCTCGCGTGGCGGAAGGACCTGGTGGTGGTCGAGACGCCGGGGACGCGGCAATATCGGTGACGCGGACGCCCGGGGGGCGTCGCTTCGCGTCCCGGCGGCGGGAACCACTTCGTCAACGCGTGAGCATCCCGTTCGCGAGCGACCGCTCGTGGCCACACTCGCAGCACTTGATGCGCCACTCGTCGGCAAGCTCGAACTTCGCGCGCTTCCCGCACTTCGGGCAGAAGATCCGGACCCAACTCCTCACGATGGCCGACATGACAGACCTCCCATGAACCCCGCAGCAAACATGGTGCCGGGAGTGCACCCCGCGGCGCGAGGGCCGAACTCCCGTGTGCGCCATGGCTTGCGCGACGCCCGTAGCCGACCGGGCCTCCGGGATGTAACGGATCGTTGACACCCGTCGTCCGCTCTATCCATCGACCATGCTCGACGGGAAGTCGAGCGGAACCCACTCGCGAGAGGATGGTACAATCCCCGTGCCAAGGTGAAATGAAGACGCTGACAATCTCCATCCTCCTCTGTGTCGCTGCCGCCGCGGCCCTCGCGGACGGTTTCCACAGCCCGCTCCTCCGCAACCAGGAGCCTCGGAAATGGGCGGCGACGCTCCGGGAGCAGATCGGGCTCGACCGCACGGACAGCGCCGAGGACGGGCTCGGCGATCCCCGGGAGGCGCGCGCCGCGGTGCCGCCGCTCGTGGACTTCCTGCGCTACCTCGACCGGCGCAACGTGATCCTGCGCGAGTTCCCCGACTTCAACTACGACGACATCCCGGGTTTCAAGTCGGAGACGGAGGCGATCCTCATCGCCATCGGTCGGGACGCGGTGCCGCTGCTCGTCCGGACGCTCACGACCGATTTGAAGGGGGGAGACGCCCGATCGGATCTCCAACTCGCCGAGGACTTCATCGTCCGCGTGACGCGGATCCTCGTGGCCATCGGCGAGGACGCGGTGGACGGGGTCATGGGGGGCCTTGCCGACCCTCACCCCGCGGTGCAGAAGACGCTCCTCGACCTCCTCCGGAAGATCGTCCGGGAGCCGGACTTCGGCGCCGACCTCGCGGCGTGGCGGCGCTGGCACGTGATCTTCCTCGCCGGCCGGTCCCGGAACCCCGCGGCAGTGAAGGACGTCCTGCCGATGCTCGCCGACCCCGACCGGCGCCTCCGGCTCGCGGCGGTGCGCGCCCTCGGTGAGCTTCGATCGCGCGCCGCGGTGGAGGCCCTCCGCCCCCTGCTCGTCGAGCCCGCCGATCCCGCCCTCGCCCGCGAGACGATCCGGGCGCTGGTGAAGATGGGGGACGAACCGACGATCCCGCTCCTGATCGACCTCCTGTCCCACCCGAAGATGGAGATCCGGGAGGAAGCGTCGACGGGGCTGCTCTTCCTCGCCCGGGTCTCCATGGGCTTCGACCCCCGGGCCCCGGAGCCCGATCGCGTCGCGGCCATCGCCCGCTGGCGGGCGTGGTGGGAGGCGAAGTAGCGGTCCGTCGGGCCCGCGGGCGCCGACCTCAGCGGAAGGCCGAGGGATACGGCCCGGCGGTCTCGAGGCAGAGCAGGGCCAGCGCCGTGGAGAGAATTCGGCCGCCGATCTTCTCCCAGCGCCCCGTGGGGGGCCAGGAGCCGGCCGCCTCGCCCTTCGCCACCTGCCGGGGACGCAGCGCCCTCTGGAGCGCGCTGTTCCAGAGCCGCCAGTGCTCGCCGCCCGAGGCCGGGGAGGCGAGGGTCCCGAACCAGAAGTAGTAGAGGTCGGGCATCGACGGCGCGGCCGCGCCCGACCCCTCCGGCCATGCCGGCAGGTTCGACGCGAGGAGCGCCCGGCCCGCCCGGACGGCCGTGGTGACGCGCCGTTCCCCGAGGAGGAGCCGGACGGCGAGGCCCGTGGCGGCCATGGCCAGCGAGCCGTGGCCACGCCTGCGGTAGCCGGTCCAGCCCGTCTCCGGATCGGTCATCGAATCGATCCACGCGAGGGTGCCGATCCGGGTGAAGTTCTGTGGCCGGGACCCGGCGCGCTCAGCGGCCACGAGGGCGAGGGCGACCCAGCCGGTGACCGAGGTGTCCGCCGCGGTGTCCGCTGGCTTGTAGCGCCAGCCGCCGTATGCGATCTGCGTCCGTTCGAACCGCGAAACAGCGCGGTCCAGGGGCACCTTGAGGAGCGCGCTCGGCGCGAGCCGGTCCGCCTCGGCGATGGCGAGAGCGGCGATGGCGTTCCCGTACGTCTCCCGCTCCGCCTCCGGAGCGTGGGCCGGGAAGAACCCGCCGTCCTCGCGCTGCTCCGCCACGAGAAAGCGGAGCGCCCGGGCCAGTTCCTCGCGGTACGGCCCGTCCCGGTGGGTGCTGCCGGCTCCGAGGAAGGCGAGCGCGGAGAGGCCGGTGAGCGCCACGCGGTAGTCCCGCTGGCCGGCTCCGCCGCAGCCGCAGGTCCGGAGGCTCGAGACGCCGCCGAATGAGCCGTCGGCGAGCTGGTGGCGAGCGAGCCAGGCGAGGCCCCGGGAGACGGGGTCGTCACCCGGAGGGGAGGGTTTCCCCGAGGCCCGCCCCGCGCCGCCGGCGGGGCGGTCGAGGGAGCCGGGACCGGGAAGGGTCCCGCTCCCCGCGGCGCCGGCCGCTTCGCCGTCGAAGCCCGCGTCCTCGCCGGCCGGTCCGGGCGGGGCCGGGCCGCCGTCGCCGGCGGGTGGCGGGAGATCCTCCATCGCCGTCGCCGGCTCCGCACGCTCGTCCGTCTCCTCGGTCGCGGTTTCCGGCGCGGGCGGGGCCGGGGCGGCGGGGGACCAGTCCTCGGGTGGCACGATCCGGAACTCGACGTGCCCCGGGGGAGGCGGTTCGGAGGTCGTCACGGCCAGCACGAGGAGCGCGAGGACGACCACGGTGTGCAGGAGCGCGGAGAGGAGCCACGGGAAACCGGACTTCAAGCGTCCCGATCTGGCGGTGGGCGGGGTCTTTGTCGTAGCGGCCGCCGGGGCGGGAGAGTCCTCCGGCCTGACGGCGGCCGCGGCGACCGGGTGGGGTTCCAGCCGATACTCGGGCCGCGCAGGCGCCACGGAGGGGCCGCCGTCGAGCCAGGGACCGAACCAGTCCGGGAGTGCCGGCTCCCCGGCGCGGGGCGGTGGGGGGGGTGAGCCGGGCAGGGCGGCGCGCAGGGTCTCGCCGGGGCCGAACGCGATCTCCGCCGCCGCGCGCGCGAGGTCGAGTTCGACCTGCCCCGCCACGGGCCGGCCGTCCACGAGGAGTCCGCCGCCGGAGACGTTCTCCACGAAGAGGCGGCCAGCTCCCACGTGGAGGAACCGGACGTGCTCCGGGGCGAGGAGGGCGAGGAGGGCGTCCGGCCGCCGGGGCGCCGCGAGCCGGCGGTAGTTGCGGGTCCTGGTCACCGGGAAGGAGGCGGTCTCGGCGCGGCCCGCGGTCCGGGCGGTCCCCGCGGGCAGGTCGTAGCGCTCCCCGTTGTAGAAGCCGCCGTGCCCGGTGAGCGTGACGACATCAGGGATGTCCGGCTCCTCGGCCATCGGCAGAGGCCATTCTACGCGTGCGGCGCCCCGTCGGGGCAAAAGGCGGGAGAATTGACTCTGAGCAAATTCTCCCGGATTTTCACTCGCGGCCGGTGTTGCGCGGCGTGAACTGGCGGAAGGAGAGGAAGACGGCGCCGGCGGCGAGGAAGACGACGAGGGCCCCGCCGAGCACGAGGAGGGAGGTGGCCCGGGTCGCGGGGCCGTCCGGTCCGAAGATGAACTCCACGTCGAACCTCTTCGCCGGGAACTCGCCGAGGAGGGAGCGGGCGTAGAAGAGCACCGTGATCCGCCGGACCATCCCGGGGATCGTGCCGAGGAAGCCCTCCAGGCCGAACGCGTAGAAGAACCCGCCGAGGAGCGCCCACCTCGTGAACGCCCCGAGGAGCGCGAAGAGCGACAGGTAGGCGGGGTAGGCGGCGAGGACGGCGAGGAAGGCGTGCCGGACGAACTGCTCGCCGGGCGGGGGAGCCTTTGCGAGCTGGAGGAAGCCGGCGAGGGAGGCCGAAAGCCCGGCCGCGCCGAGCAGGAGCGCCGCCGCCCACTTGCCGAAGAAGAGGGCGGAACGCGGGGAGGGCCTCGTGAAGAGATAGGGGAGCGCCCCGGAGCCGAGCTCGTCGAGGACGATGCCGGAGCCGAAGAGCAGCCCGACGACGGGGAGCAGGAAGCCGAGGTAGAGGAAGACGAGAACGGCGACCACGGCCTCCGAGCGAGTCTCCTCCGGGCGCGCGGAGATCGGCAGGGCGAGGAGTGGCGGCACGGCGAGGATCAGCACGAGGACCACGGCCTTGCGGCCGGCGAGAAACGTGTGGAGGGCCCGTGTGAAGCAGGGCGCGAGGGCGCGCAGGAAGCCGGGGCGCGGCGCGTCGCTCATTCGGCGCCTCCCCCCACGAGCAGGTCGTAGACCGTCTCCAACCGGTCGTCGGGGCTCTCGATCCCCGTGACCTCGATCCCGTGGCCGGCGACGAGGCCGGGGAGCGCGGCGTAGACGCGGTCGGCGGCGTCAGTCTCGGCCACGAGGGCCCCTTCCTCGAAGCGGAGCGCGGTGAGGCCCTCCTCGGCGAGGAGGAGCGCGCCGAGGCGCTTCGGATCGGCGCACTCGATCCGGATCCGGCGCGGGAATCGGGAGAGCAGCGCGCGGATCTCCGAGACGTCCCCCGCGGCGGCGATCCGGCCCCGGTTCACGAGGAGGATGTTCCGCGTGAGGTGCTCCACCTCGTGGAGCACGTGGCTCGACACGAGCACCGTGGCGCCCCGCTCGGCCCGGCGCCGGATCAGGTCCTGCGCTTCGCGCCGTGCCAGCGGGTCGAGGCCCGAGAGCGGCTCGTCGAGGAGCAGCAGATCGGGGTCGTGGGCCATGGCGCTCGCGATCTTCACCCGCTGGCGCATGCCCCGGGAGCAGGCCGCGAGCCGTTTGCGGAAGACGGTGGGGAGGCCCACCTCCTCCAGAGCGGCGGCCGCCCGCCGGCGGGCCTCCCGGCGGACGTATCCCGACAGGCGCAGCAGGTGGACGAGGAAGTCGCCGGCGCGGGCCTCGGGGAAGAACCGGTCCCCCTCCGGCGCGTACCCGGTCCGGCGGTGGACCGCGGCGTTCGCGAAGGGGGGCGTGCCGAAGATGGTCAGGTGGCCCTGGGAGGGCCGGATCTCGCCCGCCGCCACGCGCAGGAAGGAGGATTTGCCGGCGCCGTTCTTCCCGAGGAGCCCGGTGATTCCGGGCGGCACGTCGATCGTGACGTCCATCAGCCCGATGACGTCGCCATAGAAGCGCGACAGGCGTTCGGCCCGGATCGGCGGCTCGCTCACGAGACCACCTCGGCGTTGCTCACCCGCCGGGAGAGGAGGAGCACGGAGAGGAAGAAGATGCTCGCGATCATCCCGAGAGACAGGTCGGTCGGGGCCGGGGGGTTCGGGCCGTCCACGAAGAGCGAGCGCCCCGCGGCGTCGAGGCACTTCCCGATGTGGACCGCGGCGAAACGCCAGTCCATGAAGAGCCGGTCGAGAACCCGGGACAGCAGCATCGTGAGGAAGTAGGCGCCGGCGAACAGGAGAGCCACCGACCGGCCGCTCCGCGCGAGGGAGGAGAGCGCCAGCACGAGCGATCCGAGCGACAGCGAGACGAGCCCGCAGTAGCCGAGGATCCGGAGCGGCAGGAGCGGGTTCCCCGTGATGAACGAGAAGTCCGGGGCGAAAGCGGCGCAGGCCGCGAAGAGGACGATGGCCGGTGCCAGCGTCACGAGGAGCGCGGAGAAGACGGCGGCGGCCAGCTTCCCGATGACGTAGTCCGCCTGGCGGATCGGCTTTCCGAAGTAGATCTGCAGCGCTCCGCTCCGGAGGTCCTCGGCGATCTGCCCGGCGCCGGTGACCGTGAGGAGGAGGACCGTGAAGAACGTCTCCCGGGAGATGAGGTCGTAGAACAGGCCGTCGGAGAACCCGAACATGATGCGGGCCCCCGGGAAGAGGGCGGCCCCGGCCCCCGCCGCGTAGACCTCGAAGATCTTCTGGAACAGGGGGAACGAGGCCAGCACGAGGACGGCGTAGAAGGGCCAGCGCATCGTGACCCGGAAGCTCGTCCGGGCGATGGGCCACCAGCGCGCGATCCGGCGGGCGCGAGACCCCGAGTAGCGGCGATAGCCCTGCTCGAAGACGGGCATCAGCGCGCCTCCGCGGGGGCCCGCAGCACGCGCAGCAGCGCCTCTTCGAGGGAGGGAGTGACGGGGCGCAGTTCGCGGATCTCGATGCCCGAGTCCCGTGCCGCGGCGAAGAGGGGGATCGTGGTCTCGGGCAGGCGGACCTGGAGCTGGTCCTCGTCCCCCGCGGTGGCCTCGATCCCGGCGGAGGCGAGGCGCGCGGCGAAGTCCGCGACGCGGCCACGGATCCGGACTTCGAACCGCCCTCCGCCCCCGCCGCGCAGCGTGGCGAGGTCGCCGGCTGCCGCGAGCCGGCCCCGGTCGAGGAGGAGCGCGAAGGAGCAGACACCTTCCACGTCCGGCAGGACGTGCGAGGAGAGCAGGACGTGTTTGCCGTGGTTGCGGGCGAGGTCGCGGATCAGGTCGAGCATCTCGCGGCGGCCCGCGGGGTCCATCCCCGACGTGGGTTCGTCGAGGAAGAGGGCCTCCGGGTCGTGCACGATCGCCTGGGCCAGCCGCAGGCGCTGGCGCATGCCCTGGGAGTACTCGTCCACCTTCCGGTAGCGGACCTCGCCGAGGCCGACGTAGTAGAGGACCTCGTGGGCCCGGGAGAGGGACGCCTTGCGGGGAAGGCCGGCCAGCTCGCCGGCGAAGGCGACGAGGCGGACCCCGGTGAGGCGCGGGATCGAGCAGTCCGATTCCGGCATATAGCCGACCCGCCGGCGGACGGCAAGCGGCGAGCGGGCGGCGTCGAGTCCGAGGATCTCGGCGCGTCCGCCCTCCGGAGGCAGCAGGCCGAGCAGGATCCGGAGGAGCGTCGTCTTCCCGGCGCCGTTCGGGCCGAGAAGCCCCATGGCCCCCCCGGGGAACTCCGCGGAGATCCCGTCCAGGGCCTTCGTGGGGCCGAAGGAACGGGACAACCCCTCGAGGCGAATGACGGCCGTCACGCTCTCAGCGCCGTTCCGGCTTCTCGCGCATCGACCTCAGCATCTCATCGACCTCCTTCGTTACGCGCTCGTTCTTGATGGAGGTCGTCGTGAAGAGGATCTGGAGCCAGTAAGTCCGGTCCTTGAATTTGAAGAAGTACATCTGCTTGTGGAGCGGGAAGTTGCCCGCCGCCTGGAGCAGGCCGGTGAAGGAGTAGCGGTACGCGGTCTTCATCGCGTTCGCCATCTTCACCTTCTTCGGCTTCTCGTGGTCGCGCAGCTCCTTCCACTCCTTGAGATCGTCTTCGTAGAACTTCTCGCAGAGCATCTTGTAGTTGTCGATGCCGATCTCGGTGCCGTCCTTGAAGCTGAGCTTGCCGCCGACCTTCCAGCCCTGGCTGATCATCCGGACGTCGAAGTGGTCCGGCGATTTCGGCAGCTTGAAGGTGATGCTGAGGGCGAGGCCTTTCTCGACCTCCTCGGGCGGGATGTCGTTGACCGTCCACCACCGGCCGTCCTTCGTCTCCATCTCCAGCCGGTAGTCCTTGAACGTGAAGACCTTGGGAGTGGGCTCGGCCTCCTTCGGGGTCTCCTCGCCTTCCTTCGGCTGGTCGAACGCGCTTCCGCCCCCCTGAGGGGGGTCGCCGTCGGCGAACAGGGTGGGGACCGCGAGCACGAGCAGGGCTCCCGTCAGGGCGAGCAGGATGGGTAGCTTCATGGCAGACTCCCGGGGAGGTGGACCTCCCGCGCGACACACACCGCCATCCAGTCTACGGGCAATCGCGCGGGCTGTCAAAGGTCGCGCCGCGCGCGGGTTTTGGGTCTGGGTCCGGCGGTAGGAGATAGAATGGCGCCTTCGACCGCCTTTCCGGTCATGGGAGAACCGCCATGAAGACAGCCGTCGCCATCGTGCTCCTGTGTGGTTTCGCCGCCTTCCCGGCGGCGGCCCAGGAGGGGGAACAGCAGAAGAGCCCCTTCACCCCCGAGGAGGGGAAGATGCTGGGCGAACTGGAGCAGGCGATCCGTCAGGCCTTCGACTTCAAGAAGCACGACGAGGCCCTGGCGGCCCTCCAGAAGCAGGCGCCGATCTTCGAAGCGGGTCTCGCCCGCGTGGAGAAGGGCGAGGTGGATTACGGCGAGCAGAAGCCCATGGCCATCGCCCAGCTCAGGGAGATGACCGCGGGCAACTACTACAACCAGGCCTGCTGCCTGAGCCTCCTCGGCCGCAAGGAGGAGGCGATCAAGGCGCTCTCGCGGGCCATGGAACTCGGCTGGCTCGACGTCGACCACATGAAGGTGGACAAGGACCTCGATCCGATCCGGGACTCGCCCGAGTACAAGGCGCTCATCGACGGGCTCAACTACAACGACGTGTTCGAGACCTACGCGCCGGAGGGGGTGGCGGAGACGGCGGCGGTTGTCCTGGTCCTCCACCCGGACGAATCGAACGAGAAGGCCACGATCGAGCGGTTCAAGCCACTCGCCGACGCCATGAAGTTCGTGCTCGTGGCCCCGCGCGCTCCCTACACCATGGCCGCGGAGCGCTTCGCCTGGGGCCGGAAGTCCGACGACGAGGACGCCGCGCTGAAGAAGATCAGCGCCACCATCGACGCCGTGAAGGGTCAGCGCACGGTGGACCCGGCGAAGCTCGTACTCCTCGGCGCCCGGCGCGGCGGCTACTTCGCCGTGCTGTTCGCGCTGTCGAAGCCCGAGACGGTCCGGCTGGCGATCACCGCCAACGCCTTCTGGAACAAGTACTACTTCGCCGACTTCATGGAGAAGGCGAAAGCCGCCGGCGTGAAGGTCTGTTTCGTCCACGGGAAGCAGGACCCGTTCTTCGGCAAGTCCGAGGATGGTCTCAAGCAGCTCACGGCGGCCGGCGTGGCGTCGAAGCTCGTCCCCTATGACGGCGGGTCGAAGCTCCCCGACGATCTGATCCCCGTGATGAAGGAAGCCCTGACCTTCCTCGGCCTCTAGCAGCCCGTCGGGGTAGAGGGTCGCACCGCAGAGATCGTCCCGGGCCCCGACAGGCTGCTGATGTTTGGATTTCGCGGGCTTCCTGGCCCGGTGTCTCCTTTTCGGATGGTATGAAGAAGACCTTCCGGCCCTGGGACGTGAGCCAGGGGAACCTGTTCCCTCCGGCTCCGAGGGACTTCTGCCGACGGATCATCTCTCGCACTTCATACCCGACTCAGGTCTCGGCGGACGCCGGGTACCGCTCCGAGGCGAACATCGTGGCGACTGGTAGCGGGTGT
>JALOQY010000158.1 GCA_025459285.1 Planctomycetota bacterium
CCTTGAAGCGACCTCCTGAAGCAGGCTGCCGAGTTCCTCGCCCCGGAGACCCTCGATCCGGATCCTCACCACCGAAGGCGCGACCGCGCGCGTGATGGCCAGGAGAGCGTGGGCGTGAAGTTGACAAGTTGACAACGTCCCCGTGGCTGCGGAGGCGGTTCGGCCCGGGAACCTCTGGCATCCTTTCGACACAGGCTGCGAACGAGAGGCAGGAGCAATTACTGCGGGATGGCGGAGGAGCGGACCTATGATCCCCGGCATGATGCAACGTCACGATCGGATCCTCGGGCGGTGCGGAGTGGTGCCGGTGTTGCGCGCGGCCCTTGTCGCCGCGGTGCTCGTCGCCGCCTCGCCCGGCACGGCTCTGGCGCAGCTGCCGGAGTTCCTCCGCCCGGGCGCCCGGCTCTCGTGGGCCGCCGGCGACTCCGTGCTCGAGGGCAGTCGTTTCGTCCCGGATCCCCAGGGCGCGATCTGGCGCAACAACGCCTGGCACCGGCTGGAGACGGGCCCCGGTTCCGGGGGCGTGGGCACCACGCAACTGAACATCGTCGCCGTCGATGCGGGCGCCGTCCTCGTCGACGTGCGGACCTTCCTGATCCTCGACGTCCACCGGAACATCCAGGTCGCGTCCGGAAGCGACGCCATCACGGGAGACGCGAACGGGATCGGCGACTACTGGGTCCACCCCGGACGACTGGCGCAGATGCAGCCCGGAAGGGACGCCGGCGGGATGATCTTCCGCGGACGTCGGACCCTGGACGGACAGGAGTTCGACGTGGTCTCGACGGTAGCGATCCGGAACGGCGTCTACCACAGCCAGACGTACGACCTTGCCAGCGGTCTCCTTCTCTTCGGGGGGACCATGGATGCCGAACCGGACCTCCTCGTCACCAACGCGGCGGGCACCATCCTGAACCAGAAGCGGGGCCGGGTCGCCTACAGCCATCGCCGGCTCGCCTCGGTGCGCACCGTTGCCATCCCGTGGGCGACCGCCCCACCGCCGCCGTGGTTCCGGCCCGGGCTCGTCACCGACTACCAGGGGGTGAGCCGCGCGGTGATGGATCAGTCCCAAGGGCTCCCGCCACTCCCCGGGACGGCGATGCGCGTGAGCTTCGCGTTCGAACGGGTCGCGGCCGGCGGGGTGCTGGGACGGCAGGTCATCACGTCCGCTCTCGGGCCGGGACTCCCGGACGATCGGCGGACGAGTCCGCGGGCCTTCGGGCCGGCCATGTTCGACGGCCTCTGGATCCCCCCGGGGGCGCTCTCGGCCCTGATTCCGGGGCAGAGGCTCGACGCGGACCCGCTGACCGGCCAGGTCGTGACCTTCGCGGGCGCCGAGGGCGGCCGGGCCGTCCTCGTCAGCGAGGGGCCGGGCGACCGGCTCGAGCAGTTCTACGATCTCCGGTCCGGTCTGCTCGTGTTCTCCCGCGCCATCCGCGCCGCCGGGCCGGTCGGCCGGCAGGTTGTCGAACTCGGGTTCGCCGGTCAGCGGTGACGGTGCGGGCGGATGCGGTCCGGCCCGGTGCCGGGCAACCCGGGGGACGCGGGTTGCCCAGGGGGTGGGGGGGGGCTCCGTCCGCGGAAAAGTTTACATGTTCACAACGTCCCCGAATCATTTAATGCCGGAAGCCCGTCGGTGAGGCCGTCCGCGAGCATGCGAGGTTTTGCCGGCGGGCTGCTATTGTCGAACGCTCCCATGGTCCATGGCGCCGACCAACTCGTGCCGTTCCTCATCGACGTCCCGCGGCTTTTCCAGCCCGACGACGTGAGTTGCGGTCCCACGTGCCTGCGCCAGGTCTTCCACGCGTACGGCGACCCGAAGAGCCACGAGGAAGTGATACGGATCACGCGGCGGACGCCGGACGGCGGAACGCTGCCGGTCTACCTCGGCCTCGCGGCCCTCACCGCGGGTTACCGGGTCCGTGCCTACTCCTACAACCTCCGGATCTTCGACCCCACCTGGGCCGAACTGCCACCGCGCGAACTCCGGACGAAGCTCTGGCAGCGAGCACGCGCGGTGGGAGGAGTCGGCTTCAAGCGGGAGACGCGGGCCTGGCGGGAGTTCCTCCGCGCCGGAGGGGAGATCCGCTTCGAGGACATCTCCCCGGCGTTGCTCATCCGGATTCTCCGGGACGGCCACCCGGTGGTGTGCGGCCTCTCGGCCACCTACCTCTACCGGCAGGTTCGGGAGCGGCCCCGGGACAACGTCTGCGACGACATCCGCGGCGAGCCGGTGGGGCACTACGTCGTCGTCTGCGGATACCGGCGGGGCGGCCGGCGGTTCCTGGTGACGGATCCCTGGCCCCACGCACCCTTCGAGCCCGGGGGGCACTACGAAGTGCCTGTGTACCGGCTGCTCAGTTCGATCCTCCTCGGGGACGTGACGCGCGATGCCGTCCTCCTGGAGGTCTTCCGGCCGAAGAAACGGCCGAGGTCGCATGAAACGCCATGACACTCTGATCGTCGTGTCCCGCCAGGGCGATCTGCCCCTCCACGACGGGAACGTCGTGACGGCCGATGAGTTTCTGGAGGGACGCGAGGAACTGCTCCGCAAGGACCTGACGGTCGTCAACCTGTGTCGATCTTGGCGGTACCTCTCGAAGGGGTACTACGTCTCGCTCCTCGCCGACGCGCGCGGGCAGCGGGTGATCCCGACGGTGGACACGATCGAGACGCTCGGGCGGGAGCGGACGGTGTTCCGGCGGCTGCAGGAGGCCGACATCGAGACGGTGGAGGACGCCGACCGGCGGTCGCGCCGCCACGGCGTGCCGGAATCGATGTCCACGCGGGAGGAGAACGGGGGCTCGGACAAGGCCGATGTACCGCTGGTGCGCTGCTCCGGAGCCGGCGGGGTGGCGTACCGGCCCGCGAACAGTTCGGAGCTGGCGGAGGCCTGGGCGTACATGGGGAGCTGTCCGGACCCCCGATTCCGGAAGCTCGCCTCGGCGACGTACCGTCTGTTCCCGGTGCCGATCCTCCGGATCCGGCTCCTTAGGGAGGAGGAGATCTGGAAGGTCCTCGACGCGTCGCCGGTGCTCCTCGGCAAGCTCCCCGACCTGAACCGGGAGGAACTCGTCCGCGTCCTCCGCGAGGGCGGCGCGCCGAAGAAGGACGACGAGGACGACGAGGACGTGCCGCAGGTCTCCATCGCGATCCTCTTCGACGAGAAGGACCCGCACAAGCCGTCGAGCGGGGAGACGATCGACCGGCTGGAGCGGGTGGCATCGGATCTCAATGTCCACGCGTACCGCATCGGCCCGGACGAGATGCACCGGCTCGGAGAGTACGATGCGCTGTTCATCCGGACTCTCACCGGGCTGGAACTGCCGGCGTTCCGGTTCGCGCTGTCCGCGGAGGCGCTGGGAATGCCGGTGATCGACGACAGTCGCTCGATCATCCGGTGCAGCAACAAGGTGTTCCTCCGGGAACTCCTGCAGCGGGAGGGGATCCCCACGCCGCTCACGGTGACGGCCTCGCCGGAGACGCGGTACGACCAGCTCCGGGACGCGCTGGGAGTCCCGTTCATCCTGAAGGTACCGGACGGTTCGTTCTCCAGCGCGGTCTTCAAGGTGAACTCCGTCGAGGAGTATGCCGAGCGCAGCGCGGAGCTGTTCAAGGTGACGCCGCTGGTGGTGGCGCAGGCCTGGACGCCCACGGACTTCGACTGGCGGATCGCGGTGCTGGATGGGAAGCCGCTGTTCACGTGCAAGTACCACATGGCGCGAGGTCATTGGCAGATCCTGGCGCGGACGCGGGTGGGGACGCGGAGCGGACGGGTGGAGGCGATCCCCCGGGACCTTGCGCCCCGCGACGTGGTGCGGACGGCGTGCCGTGCGGCGAGCCTGATCGGGAACGGCCTCTACGGCGTGGATCTGAAGGAGACGCCGAAGGGGCCGGTGGTCATCGAGGTGAACGACAACCCCAACATCGACCTCGGCTACGAGGATGGGGCGGAGGGGGACGAGGTCTACCGGGAGGTGGTGAACTACTTCCTGAAACGGGTGCGCCGCCACGGGTGGGCGCCGCCGCAGAAAGCCCCCGTGCCGGCGCCGGTCTCCGGGGATCGCGAGGCGGCGGCCTTCCGCGCGCCGATCGGGAAGCCGATGGGGGAGACGGGGCCATGGCGGGCGTTCGAGGTGCTCGGGCTCGAACTCGAGTACGTGGTGGTGGACCGGGACCTCAACGTCCTCCCCTACGTGGAGGAGATCCTCGCGACCTTCCGGGGACGGCCGGCCTCGGACGTGACGCTGGGGCTCGTGGGGCTCAGCAACGAGATCATGGATCACGTCTTCGAGATCAAGACGCTGGAGCCGCTGCGCAAGCTGGCGGAGACGGAGCAGGTGCTGGCGGAGGCGGTCCGACGGGTGGACGTGCTGTTGGCGGACCGGTTCCGTGGCCGGCTCATGCCCACCGGCATGCACCCGTGGTTCCGGCCACAGAAGGCGCGGCTGTGGCGGCGCAGCAACCAGGCGATCTACCGGACCTACGAGCGGCTCTTCAGCGTGCAGACCCACGGCTGGGCCAACGTGCAGGCGAGCCACGTGAACCTCCCCCTCGGCCGGGACGACGAGGCGGTGGCGATGATGAACGCCGCGGCCCTCCTGACGCCCTACCTGCCGGCCGTGGCGGCCTCCAGTCCGATCGTGGAGGGGGATCCCGGCCCGGCGGTGGACAACCGGCTGTGGTACTTGCTCGATCACCAGCACCGGGTGCCGGAGTCGACGGGAGACTTCGTGCCGGAGTTCATCGAGGACCTCGCGGACTACAAGCGGAAGGTGTTCCAGCCGATGTTCCGCGCGGTGGACCGGCTGCCCGACGCCTCCGCGATCCGGCACGAGTTCCTGAACGCGCGGGCCGCGGTCTTCAAGTTCACGCGGGAGTCGATGGAGGTGCGGGTCCTCGACATGCAGGAGTGCGTCCGGATGGACGTGGCGATCGCCGCGTTCACGCGGGGGGCGCTGAAGGGGTTGTCCAGGGCGCTCCTCTCGCGCAAGCTGGAGTTGCCGAACCACGGGCCGCTGGTGGCGGACTTCCGGGAGTCAATCCTGCGGGGCACGCGCGCGCGGGTTTTCGCGCCGCACCTGCCGATCCCGCGGGAGCCGGACGGCAAGGGCGAGGTGAGGGACGCGCTGCGGGCCCTGCTCGCCATCGCGAGGAAGGCGACGAGGCCCGAAGATCACCTCTACCTCGATCTGGTGGCGAAGGTCATCGAGGCGGGCAACCTGTCGGAGCGGATCTCCGCCGCGCTCCTCCCGTTCATGGAGAGCGACGACGACTACACGGAGGCCGCCCGCCGCCTCTACATCCGCCTCTCCGACTGCCTTCTCGCCAACGAGCCCTGGGACGGCACGCTCTGACTCAGGGTCCGCCCTCCATCGGGCGGGCCGGAAAAGGTGAAAAGGTACGTACGTCCCCGGCCGATCGGTGTCGCGGCGCGAGGGCCCTACGGGATGGAGGCGGCCGGGAACTTGTTCCCGACGTAGAGGTTACCCCCCGCTGTGTCCTCCATGTCGAAGGACCCGCTCCCGCACGCCTTGTTGCCCGTGAATTTGTTACCGGACGTCTCGGCCCGGAACCCGCATGCCCCGCAGGACTTGGCCTGGTTCTTCTCGAGGGTGACACCATGGGCGGCGACCACGAAGCCATGCTCTGTGGCCCCGCTGACCTTGTTGCCGCCGAAGAGGTTGACCGCGTAGTGCACGTAGGAGTACGTCAGCGACAACTCGATCGCACCGTCCCAGGTCGTCTCGTCGTGGAACACGGGGTTCCAGTACGAACAGAGATTCGTGAAGCCGAGGAGGCTCACCTGGATGGATGCGATTCCGACGAACTCCTCGAGGTCGTTGGACAGTGCGCCTTCCGAGACGACGTCATAGTCCCACGCCTCGTCGCCCACCTGCATGGGATCGTAGTTGCGGTGGTGCGCATAGTCGGCGTCGATGTGGAGCGCTCCAACGACGGCATCCGTCCTCCCATACCAGTACGTGCTCGTGTGGGCCGACGTCAGATTCTGGACGAGTGAGGTCATCGCGATGTCCGTCGCCACCGCGAGCTTTACCTCGACCAGCACGCCTTTGCCCTGATACTGCGGCATCGAGACGCTCTCGTTCCGGAAGGTCATCGACCTGCCGCTGCTCCCGACCGAGACGTCGGTGGAGTCGATCGCGTCGATGGGGACAGACGCCTCGTGTGCCTCCGTGAGTGGCTCGGGATCGACCGAGGGCGCAATCTCGAAGCCGATGTCGACGTCCGTAGCGGCGTTCTTCGAGAAGGTGTTGCCCGTGCCGCTCGCGAGCACATAGCCGTGTTCGACGCCGGTCGCCTTGTTCGCTTCGAAGCGGTTGCCGTCCCCGCCGTCGGAGATGAATCCGCAGTAGCCGCCCGCGACCGCATTCTTCCGGACGACGGTTCGGGTGCTCGACCCCTCGACGAGGATGCCGCATCCGGCGCACCCAACGAACGAGTTCGCCTCCACAAGGCAGTCGGCACTGTCGTCGATTCCGATGCCGTGCTCCACGATGTCGGTCAGCCGGTTCGACCGGATGACGGCGCCGTGGGACGAGCCTCGGAGCCTGAGCCCGCAAGCGCCGATGCCGTGGAGCAGACACTTCTCGATGACGAGACCTTCGGCGTGGTCGGCCCGGATGCCATCTCCGTCCGAGTCCAGGATAGAGCACTTGCAGATCGTGACCCCCTGCGATGTCCCGACATCGATTGCCGCGGCCTCCGTGGACCCCGCGATCACGAAACCCTCGATCCGGATGTCTTCGCTCCCCAAGACGGTGAAGCCGGAGACCACCGCCTTCTTCCCCTGGATCCAGAGACCGGTTTCCCCGTCGATCGTCACGATGCCGGGATATGAGCCGGCCCGGACGGAGATCGTGTCGCCGGGCCCGGCCGCATCGATCGCGGCCTGCACCGAGTCGTAGTCACCCGGGACGCTGATCTTCCCAGCCGACGCCACGTCCGCGGCGAAGCACGCCACGACCAGCAGAACTGCACACAATCGGTTCATCTTGCCCCCCCTCACATGCATCGTCTCCTTGCGACACCGGAGAGAGTCGAGCGAACTTCCGGGGCTCCGACGAGAGTCCGCCCGACTCACCCCATCTTCCTCCACCTGTCTCACCGGATCGATCCAGCCCGCAGGATGGGAGTGCCCGTGGCGGGGCTTCGCCCGGGTGGACCGCGGATGGACAGGGAGTCTTGTCCGCGCGCCCTTGGAACCCTTCGGTGCTATCGGCCTTTACCCAATGGATGATTCGTGCGCGGATCACGTGCGATCGGCTCATTCCCGGCATGAGCCGCTCCGTTTCCCCACCGCGCGTCTGCGGGGCGGTCCGATCGGCCTCCACGCGGACCGCCGGCGCGGGCGCGCCGCCGGCCGGATGCGCGAGGGCGACGGGTCGGGGGAATGCGGCCCCGGCTCAGGCGCTCGCCCGGCGTGCGTGGCACCACTGGCGGACCGGCCGCTCTCCGCGAGTCCGATGTGCGCCGGGCGTCGCGATACTCGTTCCCGAGGTGAGCTTCGGGACGGCGGCGGGACCGTTGCCTCGCCGGCTCGACTTGGGTCATGCCCCCGTGTCGGAACCGGCTGAATCGGAACGGATCGGTCACGACGTAGCTGGCGGGGATAAAGCCGGACTGCCCCCCCACACGTCTCCAGCCGCAGGTGAGTTTATCGCACGGCGCCGCCCTCTGCAGGGATCGCACCTGCCTGGCCTGGCTTCCGGGGACCGGCCTCACGGCCTCGCCTGCTGCGCGGTGCCTGATGGCGTCCTTCGCCCGTTACCGGTCGGAATGGAGCCTGATTGCCGTTTGCGCAAGCACCCTAACTCACGGCGGCAGCCATGTCAATCGTCCACCTCTGTCGTCGGGAGTCCGAAGGTGCGGTCTCAGAGCGTGAGCAGAAGTCCCGCGCGGCCTCGTTGTCGGCCCCGGCGCGAGCGAGACCGTATCGGGAATCGCGGCACCTTCGCGCGCCGAGGCCGACAACCCTCCGGGCCGGGCGCGATGCACTTCGCATCGCTTCCTTCGTGGGCCTCCGCAGCTCCGCCGTGGGAGCGGCGTCCGGGTGAGGCCGCGATGGGCCCCAAGCTCGTCGTCTTCGACCGTCTCCGCAAGGTCGGGTCCTCGTGAGCCGATCGCGGGCTGCCCCGCAGCCCGATCCCGGCCCGGCTGCACCGGCCCGCGATCGGAGGCACACGAAGGCTCCTTGCGCTGCTCGCGCCTCGTCCCGCCGCGACTCGCGGGGGATTTCTGCTCACGCTCTCAGCCCGACACCCGGGCCGCCGGCGCTTTGGCCCGGCGCTTGATGTCAGATTACCGGAAGACGATCCTCGAGGGCCCGTGGGCCCGGAGGGAGCGACCGTCAAGGAGGACCGTGACCACCGGCACGTTCGGCCGGTTCGCGGTCACCCTTGGCCCCAGCCCCCTTCTTCCGAGAAGGCTCCCATCGGGTTTGCGCCGCGAATGGCGAACATGTACCGCGCGTGAGGAGTCTCGCGGGTGTGCCCTGGGTATCGTCCCGGCTCCCCGTAACCATTCGGAAAGTGCCTTGCTCGAGCTGCTCTTGCGGGTTCTCTCCCCTCACGGTCGGCCGGAAGCGATCCTCGTCGTGGAAGGGCAGAACGTCACCGTCGAGTTCGGGCCAGCGCGCCCGCGAGGCGGGACAGGCCGGGCGAGTCCGTACCCTCGCCGGCCGCCTCCTCGATGTCGCGCTCCTCGCGCCGGGCCCGGAGGAGTTCGTGGAACTTCGATCGGAGTTCCTCGGGGAGATCCTCGGCGAAGTTCTCGTCGAGACCCCGGACTTTGATCAGCTCCTGAGCATGTCGAGATCGACGCGGTGTTTCGTGTCCCGCAGCTTCTTTCGTAGTCCGCTTGGCCGGGGGACGCTGCCACGGCCGACGAGCCGCTCATGGATCGACTGGAGTCCGTCCGGCGTCGTCACGATGTCGATGTCCTCCGTGTGCCGAGCGCAGCCATGCTGTCGCATGGCCAGCGCGTCGATCACCGCAGAGAGAATTCCCTCCATCGCGAACCGGGTGCGGAACTCGGCAAGGGCCTTCGCGATGTCCGTCGAGTGCACGCGGTCCCTCCTCAACCCTTCGAGAATCGAACCCGTTCCGAGCGACTCGGCCATGTTGACGACAGTCCACCGTATGCCCGGGGACGGGACGGCCGCTTCACTCCGGTCCGAGGACGGCGAAGCCCTCGCCGAAGGTGGGAACGGTCCACAGGAGCGGCACGCGGGCGCGGAAGGGGCGACCGTCGAGGAGGACTGTGATCGGCAGCACGATCGGCTGGTTCGCCGTCACCTTCGGCCTCCAGATCCCTTCCTCCGCGAAAGCTTCCATCAGGTGGGCGCCGCGGATGGCGAACCTGAACCGCGCCTCGGGGTTCTCGCGGGCGACGCCCCTGCGGCGGCGCAGGCGCAGGCGGAAGTCGGTGTCGCCCTCCCGGGCGCGTCCCCGGCGGTCGATCGTGAAGGTCCGGACCGCGCCGGCGACGTCGAAGACGATCCGGGCGCCCGCCGGCACGAAGCCGGCCCGCACGGGCAGCGTCCCCTCGATCCGCAGTTCGTCGGCATCGAGCACCCACGCGGTCAGAGAGAACTCCATCTTCCGGATGTCGAGGTCACCCTCCGGTCCGCCCCCCTCCGGCCCCAGCGGCGTGGAGCCAGCGTCCCACCAGCGGGTCCCGGTCGCGATCTCGATCTCCGTCGAGAA
>JALOQY010000159.1 GCA_025459285.1 Planctomycetota bacterium
GCCGTGGAGGTCCAGATCGAGACCGGCGGCGAGCCCGTGCGCGCCCGGGGGCGGACCGGCGCGGGGGGGCTGTTCCGCACCGTTCTCCCGTTTCCCGCCGAAGGGGCGCCCGATGCGCCCGCCGGCATCGTGGTCTTCTCCGACCGGCGGGGCGGGACGCGGCGGGAGTCGCTGCCGCTGCGGGCGGTGGCGGAGGGGGCGGGCTTTCGCGTGGCGCTCTCCTCGGGCGAGCCGGGTACGGTGCGCGTGAAGGTGATGCGGGACGACGGCACGCCGGAGGTGCGCTGGGTGATGCTCCGGTTCGAAGCGGCGGGCGGCGCGGAGGTGATGCGGTGGACGGCGCTCGGCTCCGAGGGCACGGGGGAGTTCCAGGTCCCCCCGGGACGCTACGACTCGGTCGGGCTGGCGGTGGGCCAGCCTTTCGGGGACGCGCGCCGGGCCGCTTCCGCGGGCGGTCTCGACGTGGCGCCAGGGTCGACGACGGATCTTTCTTTCACGGTGCCGCGCGGAGCGGACCTGGAGCTTCGCCTGCCGGGTGCGCAGGACCGGGCGCAGGTTGAACTCCGTTGCGGCGAAGAGACGTTCCATTCCTCGATCTGGGGCCGGATGCGGGTGACGGACCTCCCCCCCGGCACTCTCACGGTCGTCGTCACTCGAAACGGGAAGTCGCCCGTGGAGCGCACCGTCACCCTGGTCCGGGGCGCGATGACCACCGTCGAGTTCCCGTGAGTACATCGGGGCCTGGCCCCGAAGTGCTCAAAGCGGTCAAGGCGGGATCGCGGGGTGGCCGATACGGGAAGCATGACGCGGAAAACGCCGTTCATCCTCGCCCTGTTCGCGCTGGCCGCCGTGGCCGATGCCAAGAGCGAAGCGGAGGCCCTGTCTGCCCTTCGCGCCGGGGATTATCCCCGGGCGCTCGAGACGGCGCGGGAGGTGACCCGCCTGCGCTACGCCTCGCCCACCGGCCACTTCGTCGCCGCCTACGCCCTTGCCGAGATGGGCCGGCGCGACGAGGCGATCGCGGAGTACGACCGCGTGGTGGATCTCACCCCGAAGAACGCCAAGGCCTGGAACAACCGGGGCGTCCTCCTCGACGCCGCCGGCCGTCTCGAGGAGGCCGAGAAGTCCTACCGCCGGGCCATCGAGGCGGCGCCGAAGTACGCTTCGCCCTGGAACAACCTGGGCGTGACCCTCGACAAGCTCGGGCGACCGGAGGAGGCGGAGGAGGCCTTCGAGGAAGCCATCGACCTCGACCCCACCTATGCCGCGCCGCGCAACAACCTCGGCGCCCTACTCTATGAACGAGGCGAGAAGGAAGAGGCGGCTGGCCACTTCCGGCGGGCCAGCGAACTCGACCCGAAGTACACGCTGCCCATGGCCAATCTCGGGCTCCTCGCCAGCGAGCGAGGGGATGCGAAGACCGCCGAAGCGACTCTCCGCGACGTTCTCCGCCGCGACCCGACCCTGGCCGAGGCCCGCTTCAATCTGGGCCTCCTCCTGTACCGCGAGAAGCGTTACGAGGAGGCTCTCGCCGAGATGGAGCAGGCGCTCGATGCCCGGCCCGGGGACCCCGAGATCCTGAACAACCTCGGTGTTCTCTGCCACTACCTGGGGCGCTATCGGGGCGCGATCACCTACCTCGAGGACGCGGTCCGACGCAAGCCCGGCTTCGCCCAGGCCCACGACAACCTCGGGCTCGCCCACTGGCACACGGGAAACCTCGACGCCGCCATGAAGTGCTTCGAGAAGAGCGTCGAACTCACTCCGACGAACGCCTTCGCGCACTACAACCTCGGCTGTGTCTACGGGGACCTCGGTTTCCGCAAGCGCGCGGCGGTGGAATTCCGGCAGGCGCTGGACCTCGACGCCACCCTCGCCCCGGCCCACCACAACCTCGGCGTCGTGCTGGCCGAGGAGGCCCGGCCGGACCTCGAACTCGCGGAGTACGAGGCCGCCCTCCGGGCCGATCCGGACTTCGCGGAGGCGCATCGCAGCCTCGGCATCTTCCACCAGTCGCAGCCGGGCTACCTGGACGCGGCGAAGGCCGCCCGCCACTTCGAGGCGTACCTGAGGCTCGTGCCGGAAACGGACGATCCGGAGGGGGTCGCCGAGGTCCGGGAGTGGCTCGTCCGCCTCGGCGGGAAGCCCGCCACGGGAACGGCCCGCGGCCCGAAGTAGCCCGCTGGCAGCCTGTCGAGGCCAGGGACGATCTCTGCGCCGCGACCCTTTACCCCGAGAGGTTGTTAGCGCAGTCGCCAGAGGTGGACCGTCCACTCGCCCTCGCCCACGATCCGGTCCGGGTCCCGGGCCGGGGCGGGGAGGATCGAGAGGTAGCCGGCGAGGCGGTCCGGTGCCAGGCGTCGGGGACAGAGGGCCAGCCAGTCCGCCGAACCGCGCGTGTCCGACGCCGACGCCGGCCCCCGCCACTCCCGGTGGAGCGGGTAGTCACGGCCCCCGGCGTAGAAGGCGATGCGCGGCGCGAGATGGGTCGCCACCACCGCGCCCGGCCCGCCCTCGGCGAGGATGTGCCGGCCGGCGTCCTTCAGGGGCAGCTTGTCACGGTCGCGGGGGCGCACGGCGGGGACGAGCAGCAGCGCGGCGAGCACCGCCGCAGCGACCGGGGCCCGCCGCCGGGCAAGGACCGCGAGTCCCGCCGCGGCGAGGGGGATCGTGAGCGCGGCGGGCACGGCCATGTGGCGCCGCTCCAGGTAGCCGTGGAGCCAGAGCAGGCGGAAATTCACGACCACGGTGAGGAGCACGAGAGCGGCGAGGACGAGCGCGATCTCCCGTCGCCCGCGCCGGAGGTGGAACCAGAGCCCCACGAGCGCCAGCGGGGGGAGCACGAACGCCGCCGCGTCGCCGTAGGTGCGGAGCGTCTCCGCCGCCGCCGCCCCGGCGCCGGGCCGGCGCACGCCGAGGCGCGCCTCCTTGACGGCCATCTTCCGGTCGAAGTCCTCCTCCGCCCGCAGGAACCGGCCGATCGGTTTCTTCCGGGTCACGGTGAGGGTCCCGGAGGTCGCCGACAACCAGCCGGCGTAGGGGCCCGCGAGAACGAGGAACCCGAAGAGGAGGAGGAGGGCCGGCCGCGAGAGGCGGGCGAGCGCGAGGGCCGGGAAGAGGACGGCGGGCAGGAGGATCGCCTCCGGCCGGCAGAGGTAGGCGAGGCCGGCGAGGAGGCCCGCGGGCAGGGCGGCGCGGGGAGCCTCGAGGGCGCGGAGCGCGCGTTCCACGGCGAAGAGGGAGAGGGGGACCGAGAGGCCCTCGGAGAGCGGCGCGCCGGCGAGGCGGGCCAGCGCCGGGGCGACCGCGTAGAGGACCGCGGCTACGGCGCCCGTGGAACGCGACCCGAGTCGGAGCCCGATGCCGAAGACGGCGAGCGTACCCAGGGCGCCGGCGGCGATGGAGAGCGAGAGGCCGGCCGCCTCGGAGCCGCCGAGGAGACCGATGACGAGCGGCGGGAGCGGATGGAGGAGGCCGGTGAAGGCGGCGGAGAGGTCTCCCCCCGAAACCGCCCGGGCGGTCGTGAGCAGCGCGATCGAGTCGTTCGGCACGAGGGCGGCGCCCGCCGCGGCGACCGCGCGTACCGCGCCGGCGAGGAGCACGAGCGCGACGCCGGTTCCGTGCCGGGACGGCCGGAGCGGCGCGGGCTTGGTGGGGGGCGGCATGGGCGAGAGGCTACGCCATCGGGCCTCTCTGGTCAACGCAGGACGCGACGCACCTCGAGGACCACGCCCGCGAGGTCGTCCGCGGCGGCCTCTTCCGGGGTGACACGGGGGTTTGACGCGGTGAGCGTGAGGCGCCTCCCCGAGGCCACGAGCTGGCGGACACGGAAGCCCCCTGCCCGGCGGAGCAGAACGAGGTCGCCGGGGCGCGCCGCGGCCGCGGGGTCGACCGTGAGGATGTCCCCCGGCTCCAGGCGGGGCGCCATGTCGTCGTCGCCCACCCGGAGGTGGTAGACCTCCCGATCGCCGGGTGGAGGGGGTGCGGAGAGGACCGGCGGCGGTGCGCCCGGACCGGCCGGCGATGACGAGCCGGAAGAGGCGGCCGCGCGGGGAAGGGCGATTTCCGGCAACGCGACCGCGAGGATCTCCCGATCCTCGTCGGGGAGCGACGACAGGAACCGCTGGACCTCCTCGGCGGAGTCCTCCTTCCCCGTGGCGATCGGCACGAGCCGGCGAAGCAGTTTCTCCAGGCGCTGGCGCTGCTTCCCGCCGAGCCGCCTCGAAATCAGCGGGTCGCCGGCCCGGAGGAACGGGCCGAAGAACGAGGGGAAGGTCAGCCAGCCGGCGAGCATGCGGTGGGTGAGGCGGCGCTCGCGTTCGAGGCGGCGGGAGAGGGCGAGGATCTTCTGCCGCACGTCCTCCGGTGTCCGGTCGAGGTGGGCGACCTCGGCGAGGTCCGACTCCGGCACACCGAGCGCCCGGGACAGACGCGACAGGACGCGGTCCGAGGGCGGGGGCTTCTTCCCGCTCTCGAGCAACGAGATGTAGGAACCCGTCAGCCCGGCACGTTCGGCGAGATCGGTCTGGGTCAGCCCCGACCTGCGGCGTGCCTCGCGGAGGTGGTCGGCGAACGTGGCCATAGCGGGATTCTACGGTGCGACCCGTGCGCCGCGACGCGGATTTCATGACCGAAAAGATAAATCGCGGAATCCGCTTGACTAAATAGTTAGTCATGATACTCTTCTTCCGGATGCGGTCTCCGGACCGGCGCGATGACGGGAGTCGGCCGGGGACGCGCGATCCCGGCAGCCCGGGGGGTGGTCCCCCGGGTGGGTCGACGGGGTCCGGCAGAAGCGGCCGGGGTCCGGCGGGACGGGGGCGAAAGCTCCCCGTCCGCCAAGGAAACCAGCGAGGTCTCGTCCGGCGCGTCGGGGAACAGGCAGGTGCCGGAGAGCCCCGGTCGGCAGCGGGAGAGGTTCCCGCACCGGGCCCCGTCTCCCGGGCCGCACCACGGGGGGCGCGGGGGGGGCGCCGGGGCGGAAGGGGCGGAGGCCACCATGCGGACGAAAGTTGCCGTGACCGGGGCCGAAGACGTCAGTCTCTCCCTCGGGCCGCTCATCGACGTGACGTTCCAGCTCCTCATCTTCTTCATGTGCGCGATGCGCTTCAAGACGCTGGAGCGGAAGCTGGAGGCCAGCCTGCCGAAGGACCGGGGCACCCGGAACACCCTGGAGCGGTTCCCGGAGCGGGAGAAGATCGTGGTGGATCTGCGTCGGGGGGAAGGGGAAGATCGGACGCGAATCCGTCTGCTGGGTCAGGACCTCGGCGCCGGGGAGGAGGGCTTCGCGCGACTCGACACGGCGATCCGGGGGATCCGGTCCTCACCGGACTCGGAAGAATTCCCGGGTTTCATCGCCGCCCAGTCGGAGGTGCCACACGGGGACGTGATCCGCTGCCTCGACTCCTTCGTCGCGGCGGGCGTCGCCACCGTGGAGTTCGAGGGGGCGCGACTGCCGGGTCCATCGAAGTAGCACGCGACCGGCCCCCCCGGGCCCGGGCGGGGTTCCGGGCGGCGCGCGATCCGCTGGGCGCGGGTGGTGGTGCACGGTAGCATGGCCTGACCGGCGATGCGGCCCCTGCTCGTCCTCCTCCTCGGCGCGTCCTTCGTCCCGGCGTTCGCCGGCGGCGGGGCGGTCTCCCCGCCCGCGGGGGGCCGGTTCAGCATCTTCGCGGGGGGGCGCGAGGCCGGGGTGACGGAGTGCCGGCTCGAGGTCCGGGGCGGAGTGCTCGTGGTGGAGGAGGAGGCGCGGCAGTTCCGGGATGGCCGCGAGCAGGAGCTGTCGCTCCGGTTGGAGATCGAGATGGCGAGCGGGGGGCTTTGCTCCTTCGCCGCCACGTGCATCCAGGGCGGGGCCACCCGCCGCGTGACCCTCTCCCCGGTGGACGACGGGCGCCGGTGGGAGGTCCGGCCCGGAGAGGGAGAGGAGCCGGTCCTCCTGCCCGCTACCGAGAGGGTCGCCCCGCTGGCGGAGCCCTTCACCGCGCCGTGGATCCTCCTTGCCGCGCGCTACGACCGGGCGCGCGGTGGTCCGCAGTCCTTTCCGGCGGTCTGGCCGCTCGACGGGGCGGCGGGCCGGGTCGTCCTCGAACACCGGGGGGAAGACGCGATCGAGCTGGACGGGAAGGCATTCCTCGCCTCCCGCATCCTCGCCGAGCCCGACCGGGGCGAACCGGTGAACCTCTGGCTCGCCGAGGACGGCCGGCTCCTCGTGGCCGCGCGGTCCGTGGCCGGCCTGTCGGCGGTGCGGGGAGCGACGGCCCGCATGGGCCTCAAGGACGGAGAGGATCCGCCGGATCCGCCGGGTGTCGTTTCGGTCCGGGTGCGGTTCTCCGGGCCGGGCTTCCCGCTGTCGGGGACCTTCATGAGACCCGCAGGGAGTGACGGCCCCTTCCCCGCCGTGCTCCTCCTGTCGGGCTCCGGCCCCCAGGACCGCAACGGGAACGCCCCGGGCACCGAACTGCAGTGGAGCCATCTGCACGCTTTCGCCGCCGGCCTCGCCCGGGAGGGCATCGCCTCTCTCCGCTACGACGAGCGGGGAGTGGGGGCCTCGGGCGGTTCGTTCTCCGATGCCTCGTTCGACGACCTCGTGGCCGACGCCGGGACGGCCCTCCGGTACCTCGTGAGCCGGGAAGACGTGGATTCGCGGCGGATCGGGCTCGCCGGCCACAGCGAGGGGGCCCTGGTGGTGGCCCTGCTGGCGGCCCGTCCCCCCACGGTGGCCAGCCCACCGGTCACGGCGGCGGCTCTGCTGGGGGCGCCCGCCCGGCCCCTCGACCGGATCCTGCTCTGGCAGGTGGAGCAGCGCCTCGCATCGAGAGGGACTCCCCGGGGGGAAACCCAGCGCATCCTGGGGCGGATGCGGGCCTTCTTCGAGCACGTCCGGCTCTCGACCGGTCCCCGGGTCCGCTGGGAGGGGCAGGTAAGGGATGCCGCGTGGCTCCGGCAGCACCTCGACCTCGAACCTGTGCAGCTCTACGCCGGGGTGCGTTGCCCGGTCCTCGTCCTCCACGGAGAGCGCGATTTCCAGGTCCCGGCAGCCGAGTCGGAGAGCGTGAGGAAAAGCCTGCGTTCTTCCTCCTCGGTGACCCTCGTGGTGGTACCGGGCGCCGACCACTTCCTCCTCCCCGCGCCGAACGGCCTGGCCGACTACGCCGAGACTCGACGCACCCTCGACGGGACGGCCCTCGCGGCCCTTTCCAGGCACTTCAGCACGCATCTCCGCTGATCTGTCGCACGACGAACGCGGCACGCCTGGCGCATTCGGTGTCCGAATGTGGCTGAATATGGCCGATTAATCCAGGGTGCGGAGATCAAGCATGATAAGGAAAAGCGCCGTTAGTCATTGCTTGATAATTGGTAATGTCTGCTAACCTCGCAGGCCAAAGAAGCCATGCGTCTGCGGCATGTCGTTTGATAAGGTGGAGATCGTTGGATCTGGCGGATTGTCGCTCGTGAGGGCAGAGGAGGCGGACCCATGGGAACGAGGACGATGGTGTTCCTGGCGGCGGGCCTGGTACTGTGCTCGCTGCCCGTCATGGCCTTGGGTGCGGAACGGGCGAAGGTGCAGGTCGACGCTTCCGAGATCTACTACGGCAACTCCGGTGCCTTCGAGTCTCCGGCCATGGTGGATGTCGATCAGGTCTACCGCCACATTCCGGAGTACAAGGAGATCATCGACCGCAACCTGAAGGAGTCGGACCCCCGCTACCACTACCTGATGCGCGCGGCGTCCGACCGGTTCCTCTCGGCGGTCTCTGCGGCGGCCTCGGACGGGGGGTACGATCTGGTGGGTGGACTGGGTTCGATCCGGATCGAGGGAAAGTCGGTCCCGGTCATCACCGCGCTGGTCATCAAGAAGCTGGCGCGCTGAGAGCCCGTCGGGTTTGACGCGACCAAGGGCCTGGGGGTGCACCGTGCGGAAGGGCTCCATCCTCCTTCTCAGCCTGCTCCTGCTCTTCGTCTCCACCGCCGCCGGGCAGGAGCCCGCGCCGGTTCCCGCTCCTGCCGCCGCTCCGGGTGGCGGGTCTCCCGCCGGCCCCGCGCCGGAGACGCTTGCCGTGGAGGAGGACGGGGCGATCTCCCGGGAGGGAAGGGTCACGCGCTACTGGCAGGTGAACCACGAGTCACCGGCGACCCTCCAGAAGGAACTCGAGAGTTTCCTCGGCGCCGATGTGAAGCTCATGCCGAAGAGCCAGAACATCCTGCGGATCGAGGCGCCGAAGGAGAAGTGGCCGGTGGTGGAGAAGCTCCTCGAGGTCCTTGACGTTCCCACCCCCCAGGTCTACGTCGAGGCGAAGATCATCGAGATCAAGTACGACAACAACCTGGAGTTGGGCGTGGAGGCGACCTATGACCGGCGGGAGGGTACCGATGCCTCCCAGCCGTTCTTCGGCAAGTTCACCGGCAACTTCAATCCCGAGAGCTACCTCGAATCGGTGGGTACCTCGACGCCCTTCACCGGGGGGAGCTTCGAGTTCGAGACGGTGGGGGATTCCACCGCCAAGCGCGGGGAGTACACCTACATCCTGCGGGCCCTGCAGGAGCGCGGCTCCGCCGAGATCCTCTCGAAGCCGTCCATCATCGCCATGCAGGGGAAGAAGGCGATGATCACCACCGGCCTCAACTACCCGGTGCAGACGGTGGAAGTGCGGGGCAACCAGACCTTCGTGACGACCAAGTTCGAGAAGACGGGAATCCAGCTCGAGATCACGCCCCAGCTCGTCGGGCGGACCTTCGTGTCCCTCGCCATCATGGCCAAGGACTCCCAGATCACGGAGCGGGTGCCGGGGCCCGAGGGATCCCTCAACCCGGTGATCTCGGAGCGGTCGGCGAACACCGAGGTCAGCGTGCGGGACGGGGAGACGATCATCATCGGGGGCCTCCTGACGTCCTCGACCATGGAGTCGAAGCGGGGGCTCCCGCTGCTGTCGGACATCCCGCTCCTCGGCTACCTGTTCTCCGCCACCCGGACGCAGGAGGTGAAGAGCGAGCTCGTGTTCTTCATCACCCCCCGGATCATCAAGCAGCGCGAGCAGAGCATCATTCTCCCCCCGAGCGAGCGCCTCCGCCTCAACCAGTGAGCACTCCGGGGCGGGAGGGAGCAGGCGCGCCCCCCGCGAACGGGGGCCATGTCACCGGCCTGGGGTACACTCTCCGCGCGGTGGGCGAAGTTCCGCGGCGCCTCGCCTCCGCTTGAACTCCGGCTCCCGATGGAGTACCATCCGTGGGGGGTGTTCCCCCAACAAGACGCACCCGTGGGGTAGACGACGTGGCCGAAAAAGAGCAGCTTTCCCTGTTCGTGGCGAAGCCGGACGAAGAGCTCGAAGAGGAGCTCGAGGTGGATGCGGCCGAGAAGCCCCCGCGGCGCCGGCCGGAGCGGGCGGGGACCGGCGCCGCACCGCCGCCGCCGGAGATGGAGGAGCCCCGGCGAGGGAAGAGGAACGGCTTCCGTACCGCGGAGGAGATGGGCGCGCAGCAACGCGAGATCTCCGTGGCCGAGTTCTTCACCAAGAACCGCCACCTCCTCGGCTTCGACAATCCCAGCAAGGCGCTCCTCACCACGGTGAAGGAGGCGGTGGACAACAGCCTCGACGCGGCGGAGGAGGCCGGTATCCTGCCCGACATCCGCGTCGTGATCGAACCGATCGGCGCGAAGGTGGAGCGGCTCGCCTCCGGTGCCGGCAACGACGGGAACGGCG
>JALOQY010000160.1 GCA_025459285.1 Planctomycetota bacterium
ATCTGAGATCAAAGCCGTTTCAAGCCGTTGATAGCTAGCAGCCCGTCGGGGCCGGGGACGTTCTCAGCAATGCGACCCTTTACCCCGACGGGCTGCTAGGAGAGACGAGGAGTCGACCTTACGGAGTCGGTCTACGACGAGGAGCGACGACGCGCCGCGAAGCGGATCACCCCGGCCCGAAGGGTTGTCGGCCCCGGCGCGGGCGTCGGCCTCGCCCGCCGTCCACCGCTCCGGCCGCGCCGGGGCCGACAACGAGGCCGCGCGGGATTCTTGCTCACGCTCTGACCCCGCCGGCCCCGGCGGTGGCCCCGGGATGTCCGTCGCGAAGCCGGGTGTTGCCTCGCGCCGGCCGGCTGTGGTAGCGTCCCCTCACCAAACCCCGGAGACCGCGGATGGAACATCTGCACCATGTCTATCGCGACGAGGAACTGCTCTGCGAAGGAGTGCCGGTCCGGCGGATCGCCGAGAAGGTCGGCACCCCGGTCTTCATCTACAGCCGCGACGTCATCCAGAAGCACTTCCAGAAACTCGTGGATGCGTTCCGGCAGGTGGAAACGCTCGTCTGCTATTCGGTCAAGGCCCTCGGCAACCTGGCGATCTGCCAGGTCCTCCGGGACCTCGGAGCGGGGTTCGACGTGGTGTCGGGGGGCGAGCTCTTCCGGGCCCTGCAGGCAGGGGGACGGGCCAAGAAGATCGTCTTCGCCGGAGTGGGGAAGAGCGCCCGGGTCAATCCCGACGTCGATCCGAAAACGCACACGTACATCACCACGGGGAAGCGTGAGACGAAGTTCGGGCTCGACCTCGAGACCGCCGAGCGCCTTGCCGCGGCGATCCCCGGGCTCACCGGAGTCCGCATGATCGGGGTCCACGTCCACATCGGTTCGCAGATCACGGAGGTGACCCCGCATCTCGAAGCGCTGAAGAAGGCCCTCGCCTTCGCGGACCGGGCCCGGGGGCTCGGGAACCCGGTGGAGTGGATCAACCTGGGCGGGGGGTTCGGCATCCACTATCGCGAAGTCGAGGCGCCCCCGGTGAGCGACTACGCGGACGTCCTCCAGCCGCTCATCGCCCCGAGCGGGTACCGGCTCATCATCGAGCCGGGCCGGTTCATCGTGGGCAATGCCGGCCTGCTCGTCTCCCGGGTCCTCTACGTGAAGCAGAGCGGCGACCGGCGCTTCGTCATCTGCGACGCCGGGATGAACGACCTGATCCGGCCCGCCCTCTACGGCGCCTGGCACGAGGTGTGGCCCGTGAGCACCCCGTACGCCAAGGGGAGCCCCGCCTCCGACCTCGCCTCGACCCCGGCGGACGTGGTGGGGCCGGTGTGCGAGAGCGCGGACTTCCTGGCCCGGGACCGGATGCTGCCGCCGATCCGGGACGGCGAGCTGCTCGCCGTCTTCTCCGCCGGAGCCTACGGGATGTCCATGGCGTCGAACTACAACGGCCGACCCCGGCCGGCCGAGGTGCTGGTGTCGGGGAGTCTCTTCGAGGTGATCCGGACGAGAGAGACCTGGGACGATCTGATCCGGGGCGAGCGGAAGGTCGCGCGCTGGGACTGAGCACGGTACGGAAGGTGGTGCGCCGGGGCCGACGCGTGGTATAACACGCGGCGAATCGGCTCGGCCGAAGGGAGACCAGAGACATCATGAAGAAGCTGTTCGTGGGGAGTCTGAGCTGGGACACGACCGATCGTGCGCTGCACGACGCGTTCGGCCAGTTCGGCGAGATCATGGAAGCGAAGGTCATCACGGATCGGGAGACGGGAAGGTCCCGCGGTTTCGGTTTCGTGACCTTCGTCAAGGACGAGGACGCGGATCGGGCGATCGCCGAGATGAACGGCAAGGAGCTCGACGGACGCCGGATCGTGGTCAATGTGGCGGCCGAGCGGACGCCCCGGCCCGGCGGAAGCGGCGGTGGCGGCGGGCGCGGAGGCCCGGGCGGCTTCTCCGGTGGCCGCGGTGGTGGCGGCGGTGGCTTCTCCGGCGGCCGTGGCGGTCCTCCGGGCGGCGGCTTCGGCGGGCCCGGCGGCGGTCCCGGCGGCGGTCCTGGCGGGGGCCGCGACGGCGGCCGCGGCGGCCGTGGCGGCGGGCGCCGTGAGAAGGGCGACCGGCGCAGCGATCGCGAACGCTGGGATTAGCCGCCATTCCGGACCCGGGACCCGTCTGAAACCGGGCAGGGTCCGCGGGACGGTCGACTCGCATGCGGCGCGTACCACCGGAGACCCTGCCTCATGGCCGGGTCTCCGGTGCGATTCCTGTCACGCCTTTCCCAGAGCGGCCCGCAGGCCCATGATCTCCCGGACCAGCGCCGGCAGGTCGGCGAGCCGGAGCATGTTCTCGCCGTCGGATCGTGCCTCCTCCGGCCGGTCGTGGACCTCCAGAAAGAAGGCGTCCGCCCCCGCCGCCGCGGCGGCCCGCACGAGGAACGGCACCATCTCACGCTCCCCCCCGCTCCGGTCCCCGCGACCACCCGGTTGCTGCACGGAGTGCGTCCCGTCGAACACGACCGGATAGCCGAACGCCTGCACCCGGGGGATGGCGCGGAAGTCGGTCACGAGGTTCCCGTAGCCGAAGCTCGCGCCCCGCTCCGTCACGAACACGTTCTCGTTGCCCGTGGAGCGGACCTTCTCGATGAGGTGGATCACGTCGCCGGGGGCCAGGAACTGCCCCTTCTTCACGTTCACCGCCCGTCCCGTCCGACCGCACGCGACGAGCAGGTCGGTCTGCCGGCAGAGGAATGCCGGCACCTGGAGGCAGTCGAGCACCGCCGCCGCCGGCTCAACCTGCGCCACTTCGTGGACGTCCGAGAGGAGCGGCAGGCCGGTCTCCTCCCGGATGCGGGAGAGCAGGGCGAGGCCCCTTTCGAGACCGGGCCCCCGGAAGGAGGCCACGCTCGTCCGGTTCGCCTTGTCGTAGGATGCCTTGAAGACCAGTGGCACCGGAAGGTCGCGGGCCATCCGCGCGAGTTCCCGGGCGATGCGCCGCGGCGTCTCCTCGTCCTCCAGGACGCAGGGCCCGGCGATGAGGGCCGCCGGCAGACCGCCGCCGAACCGGACGGGGCCGATCGAGACCACCTTCGTGCGCGGGTTCTCGGGCAGGCTCACGGGACGATCACCTCCAGCGTCTCCTCGGCCAGGTCGATCCGGACGGGCGTCGTGCCGCCGGGATCCCCGTCCACCTGGAAGGGTACGGGGGTCGTTGCCGTCACGACAAGGTTCCGTCCCTTCGCGCAGGTCGTCTCCCGATAGCGGGGCAGCGTCCCCGAGAACGCCCCCCAGGTCCAGCGCAGCATGTCGCGGGCGGACCCGCGGCTCAGGAGCACGAAGTCGAGCCGCCGGTCGTCAGGCCGCGCCTCGGGGGCCAGCGTGAACCATGCCGCGTAGTTCCGCGTGTTGCAGGCGAACGCGAGCCGGACGCCCGCAAAGGGACCGCCGTCGAGGCTCGCCTCGAGTCCCGGGAAAGGATAGTCGAGCACGGCGCGGGCGATGGGCAGGAGGTAGCGGTGCTTCCCCAGGTGCCCGTGGCGGGTCGCGCTCACCACGTTCACGACGTGGGCGTCCCAGCCCACGCCCACCACCGCGAGGAATCGGCGACCGTTGACGAGCCCCACGTCGATGCGGCGCCGGTGTCCCGCGGCGACGGCCGTCGCCGCACGGAGCGGATCGAAGGGTACGCGGAGTTCCCGGGCCAGGATGCTGGAAGTGCCGGTGGGGAACGTGCCCAGCGGAAGGGTCCCGAGGAGCATCCCGTTCACCGCCTCGTTCACCGTGCCGTCGCCGCCCACGACGAGGAGGCCGTCGCCGCCCCGGAGGCAGGCCTCCCGGGCGAGTTCCGTGGCGTGGCCCGGCCCCTCCGTGCGCGATTCGGCGAGTTCCACTCCGCCGGCCCGGAGCGCCTCGCGGAACGGTCCGAGCCGGTCGGGGCCCCCGGGGAACCCCGAGATCGGGTTCACGATCATCGCGACCTTCTTCATCCGGCCCGCGACGGGAGGTTCGCTCATGGCAGGGTCGAGAGATACACTGTCGGGTCTGCCGCCGGAACATGAAACCGGTGCCGGGCGGCCGGGAGGTGCTGCGTGCAGGTGAGACCATACGGTTCGGGACGCTTCGTTCTCGTGATCGACCGGGGCGAGGAAGTGATCGCCTCCCTCACGTCCTTCCTCGAGGAACGCGACATCCGCGGGGCGTGTCTTTCCGGGATCGGCGCCGTGAAGGACATCGTCCTCGGGTACTTCGACGTCGAGAAGAAGGAGTACGCGAAGCGGACCTTCGATGAAGTCATGGAACTGGGGAACCTCTCCGGGCTGACCGGCTTCGCGGACGGAAAGCCGGTCCCGCACCTCCATGCCACGGTGGCCGGTCCGGAGATGATCTCCTTCACCGGTCACCTCTTCCGGGCCGAGGCCGCGGTGGCGGTGGAGATCGTCCTCACCGATCTTTCGGACGAGATTCCGCGGGTCCCGGACAAGGACACCGGCCTCAAACTCGTCCGGCTCTCGCCCGGGGCACCGGACCGGTCGGAGGGCTGACCGCGGTGAAACTCTCGGTCGTGATCCTCGCGGGCGCCGCGGACGAGGCGGCAGGGAGTCTCGGCGGCCGGACGCCCCTGGAGGCGGCCCGGATGCCGGCCCTCGCCGCTCTGGCCGCCGCCGGGCGCTGCGGAGCGGTGCGGACGCTGCCCCCGGGCTCCCGTCCCTCGCTCGAAGCGGCGCTCGGTGCGGTCTTCGGGCTCAAGGCCACGCCTCCGGCGGGCGGCCTTCTCGCGGCGGCGCTCGGCGCCGAGGTCCCCGCCGGCACCGTGCCCTGGCGCGGGGATCTCGTGAACCTCTTCGATGGGCGGCTGTTCGACCCCTCCGCCGGGAGTCTCCGCGAGGAAGAGGCCGGCCTGCTGGTCGAGACCCTCGACCGGATCTTCGCGCCCGAGGGCGCGCGGTTCCGGCGGGGGGTCGGCTGGCGGACCCTCCTCCTCCTGCCGGAGTCCACGCGCGAGGCGATGGCCGAAGCCCCGGCGGCGCTGGTCGGCGAGAGGGTCGCGGATCACGGACCGCGGGGCCCGGGCGCCGACTTCCTCCGGGCGCTCATGGAGCGCGCGGAGGGCGTGCTCACGGACCATGACGTCAACGTGGTGCGCGCCGACCTCGGCGAGAACCCCGCCAGCGGCCTCTGGATCTGGGGCGGGGGGGCGGTTCCCCCGGTGCGGAAGCTCGGGCCGGGGACCGCGTTCGGCGAACACCCCTCGTTCCTCGGGCTCGCCCGCGGGGCGGGACTGGACCCGGCACCCGCCGGTCTCTCCCCGGCCGCCGCGGGAGGGCTCGCGGTCGTGTTCCTCGAGGGCCCCCTCCGCGCCTCCCGCGCCGGGGACCCCGCGGCGAAGGTCGCGGCCCTGGAGGCGGCCGATCGGGAGACGATCGCCCCGCTCGCCGAGCGGTCCAACGCCACGGGAGAAGGGCGCGTGCTGGTGCTCGCGAGCCACGCCTGCTCCTGCCGCCTGCGGCGGGACCTTCCGGACGCCGTGCCGTTCGCCCTGGCGGGCCCGGGGACCGCGCGGTACGGCGATGTGCCGTTCTCCGAGAGCGGGGCGCGGAAGGCGGACCTGGTCGTGGAGCGGGCGGGCGAGCTGCTCGACTTCGCGCTGAACTCCTAGGGAGTCCCGGATGGCGATGGATACGCGTTTCGACCCGGCGGCGATCGAGGCCCGGTGGTACCGGGAGCAGGAGGCGTGCGGTCAGTTCGCCGGCGACCCGGCGTCCGACCGGGAGCCGTATGTGATCGTGATCCCGCCGCCCAACGTGACCGGCGTGCTCCACATGGGGCACGCTCTGAACAACACGATCCAGGACGTGTTCGTCCGGCGCGCCCGGATGCTCGGCCGCAACGCCTGCTGGGTGCCCGGCACCGATCACGCGGGCATCGCCACCCAGAACGTCGTGGAGAAGGACCTCGCGCGGCAGAAGCTCCGGAAGGAAGACCTCGGACGCGAGGAGTTCCTCCGCCGCGTCTGGGCGTGGAAGGAGAAGCACGGCGGGTACATCGTCGCCCAGCTCAAGAAACTCGGCTGCTCCTGCGACTGGGGACGCGAGCGGTTCACACTGGACGAGGGGCTCTCCCGGGCGGTGACGGAGACCTTCTGCCGGCTCTACGAGAAGGGCCTCGTCTACCGCGCCGAAGCCCTCGTGAACTGGTGTCCGCGCTGCCTCACGACGCTCAGCAACGAGGAGTGTCCGGCGGAGGAGAAGGACGGCCGCTTCTGGACGCTCCGGTACCCGGTGAAGGACGAGCCGGGCCGGTTCGTCGAGGTGGCGACCACGCGGCCCGAGACGATGCTCGGTGATACGGCGGTGGCGGTGCATCCCGACGACCTCCGGTACACCGGCCTCGCCGGGCGCGCCGTGATCCTGCCCCTCGCGGAACGCGAGATCCCGGTCGTCCACGATGCCCACGCCGATCCCGCCAAGGGCTCCGGCGCGGTGAAGATCACCCCGGCCCACGACTTCGACGACTTCGCCGTGGCGAAGCGGCACGGGCTGCCCCTCGTGGAAGTGATCGGCCCGGACGGCAGGATGACCGCCGAGGCCGGAGCCTACGCCGGCCTCGACCGGTTCGAGGCCCGGGAGCGCGTCCTCCATGACCTTGCCGCGCGCGGGCTGCTCGGCGCCGAGGAGCCGCGCAAGGTGCCGCTCCCCACGTGCTATCGCTGCCACACGGTCACCGAGCCCCGGCGCTCGGTGCAGTGGTTCGTCCGGATGCGGCCCCTCCTCGAGCCCGCGGCGCAGGCCGTGAAATCCGGGCGCGTGCGGATCGTGCCGGAGCGCTACGCGAAGCTCTACCTCGAGTGGGTCGAGAAATACGTCGACTGGCCGATCTCCCGGCAGCTCTGGTGGGGCCACCGGATCCCGGTCTTCTACTGCCGGTGCGGGGAGACGATCGTCGCCCGCTCCGAGCCCCGGGCCTGCCCGAAGTGCGGCGCGACGGAACTCACGAGGGACCCGGACGTCCTCGACACCTGGTTCTCCTCCCAGCTCTGGCCGTTCAGCACTCTCGGCTGGCCGGAGCGGACCCCGGAGCTCTCGGTCTTCTACCCGACCCACCTCCTCGTCACCGACCGCGGGATCATCTACTTCTGGGTGGCCCGGATGGTGATGGCCGGCCTCGAGTTCATGGGGGAGGTGCCGTTCCCCACCGTCTACATCCACGGGACCGTCCTCGACGAGCAGGGCCGCCGGATGTCGAAGTCGCTCGGCAACGGGATCGACCCCATCGAGATGATCGACCTCTACGGGTGCGACGCCGTCCGCTTCACCCTCATGCTCCTTTGCACCGAGGGGCAGGACCTGAAGCTCGGGAAGAGCCGCTTCGAGATGGGGCGCAACTTCGCCAACAAACTGTGGAACGCCTCGCGCTTCGTGGTCATGAACCTCGGGGAGCCGGGGGCGGTGCCGGAGGAGATCCCGGAAGCGGACCTCGCCTTCGAGGACCGCTGGATCCTGTCGCGGCTCGCCAGGGCCGTCCGGGAGACCTCCGCCGCCCTCGACGAGTATCGCCTGAACGACGCCGCCACCACGCTCTACTCCTTCGTGTGGCGGGAGTTCTGCGACTGGTACCTCGAAATGGTCAAGCCGAGGCTCTACGCCGATGGGGGGGGCGCTCCGGCGGAGGCGGGCCGGACGGCCGCCCGCTGGACGCTGGCGCGGGTCCTCTCGGTCTCGCTCCGCCTCCTGTCCCCGATGGCCCCCTTCGTCACGGAGGAGATCCACGACCACCTGCTTCGCGCGCTCGGCCGGCCGCCGCGCCTTCTCGGAGGGACCCCGTGGCCCGGGGCGGACGAGGGCCGGCCGGACGCGGCCGCCGAGTCCGAGATGGACCTGCTCGTCGGACTCACCCGGGCGGTGCGGAACATCCGCGCCGAGACCGGCGTGCCGGAGGGCTCGAAGGTTCCCCTCGTCGTCTCCGCGAAGGACGCCGTCGCGGCCGGGATCGTCGAGCGCAACGCCGGTCATCTCTCGACCCTCGCGAAGCTCCGGTCCGTGGAGGTCGGGGTTTCGATCCCGAAGCCGCCGGCCTCGGCAGCGGCCGTGGTGGGGGACCTGCTCGTCTACGTCCCGCTCGGGGACGTGATCGACGTCGCCGCCGAGCGGGAACGGCTCACGCGGGAAGTGGCAAAGGCCGAAGAGCAACTGGCGGCTTCGGACCGGAAGCTCGGGAACGCGGACTTCGTGAGCCGCGCGAAGCCGGAAGCGGTGGAGCGCGAACGCGTGAAGCGGGACGACCTCGCGGCGCGCCGGGCCGCGCTCGTGAAGCAGATCGAATCCCTCAACCGGTTGTAGGAGTCTCGTCGGATGTACACGCTTCTCGTGGTCGATGGCGGCGGCGCGCGGACCATCGTGGTGCCGCCTCCGCCGGGGCGGCTTCTGCTGGGCGCGGATGCGGGCTGCGACGTCGTGCTCCGCGATCCGGAGACCGACCCGCGCCACGTCCTCGTCGAGTTCACGCCCGCGGGGGTGCGGGTCTCCGATCAGGGGACGCGCGCCGGCACGCGCCTGAACGGTCTCGGCGTGAGCCAGGCCCTCGTCCGCTCCGGCGACCAGATCACGTTCGGCGGGGTCCGCATCACGGTGATGGAGGATTCGGTCGCGTACCCCGCCGGCCCGGCGCCGGTCCCGCCGTCGCCCCCGGCCGCCGCCCCGGTGCCGACCGCCACCACCGGCCCGGCCCCGGCGCCCGCCGCCCCGAAGTCGCCGCCCCGGCTCGTGGAGAAGCCGCTCGTGGCGGGTCGGGCCCTGCCTCGCTCTCCGGGGAAGAAGAAGCGCGTCTTCGCCCTCGTGGTGACCGCCGCCATCGCCGCGGTCCTCGCCCTGCTCCTGCTCCTGTCGTCCGGCCGGTCGAGTCGCGAATCCGCGGCCTCCGGGGCCTTCGCGGCGGCGAAGGCGGCGTGGGACGGGCAGCGGACGGAGGAGGCCGAGCGGAAGTTCGAGGCCCTCGTTCGCGACTTCCCCGACGCGCCGGAGGCCGAGCGGGCCCGCAAGGCGCTGGTGTCGATCGTCGCCGGCCGGAACCTCGCCGCTGAGGCGGCCCGGGCGCGCGAGGAACTGGAGGCCGACTGGACCCAGGTCGCCCTCGAGGACTTCGAGAAGGCCTGGCAGGCCTTCCGCTCGAAGTACCCGGGGACTCCGGCCGCGGAGGATGCCGTGTTCCTTCCGGAGATCCGGGCCCGGTACGAGGCCGAGGGGCGCCGGCGCCTCGAGGAGGCCCGCCGCCGGGCGGACGAACTGCTGGGCCGCGGCCGCTTCCACGACGCCGTCCTCGTCTGGCACGAGTACATCTACTTCCCGCAGAACATCCCGCCGAACATCGCCTCCGCCACCGCGGACTTCGAGCGGATCCAGGTGAAGGCGCGAGAGGCCTACGAGGTGCTCGCGACGGAGGTCGAGAGGCTCGTCGCGGCGGGGAAGCGGGAGGAGGCTTCGAAGCTCCTCGGCGAACGTCTCGAGCTGTTCCGGGGGACCCGGCACGCGTTCGACATCCGGCAGAAGCTGGAAGTCTTCGCGGTCCTCGAGGAGGACGCCACGGTGCCGCCGGAGGAGGTGACCGCGAAGGTGGAGAGCCGGCGCGAGTACCTCCAGGCGGCGGAGGACGCCGAGGGGCTCGCCGTCCGCCGGCGCTACGCCGACGCCGTGGCGGGATTCGAGCGGGCCGCGGAGGCCTGCCCGGACCCGAAGCGCGCGGAGGAGTTCCGCGCCCGGGCGCGCGATCTGCGCGACCTTTCGGAACTGTGGAAGGCCCTCCTGTCCCAGATCCGGGACCGCCCGGAGCGGTTCAAGGGGGTGGACCTGGGGCATGGCCTCAAGGGGAACGTCGTGGCGGCGACGGAGGACGAACTCATGGTGAGCGTCCGCGGCGCCGAGTCGAAAATGGCGTTCGCCCGCATGGGACCGGAGCGGATCCTCGTCCTCCTCACCCGGCTCGAACTCGACGCCGAGGGGCAGCTCCGACTGGCCGCCTTCGCCTTCAAGGCCGGGGACGCGGAGGCGGGCCACGACGCCGTCTCGGCGGCCCTGAAAGCCTCGCCGGCTCTCGAGGCGCGGGCCTTCGAGGTGCTCGCCCGGGCGCGCGGCACCGCCGTGCCCGCCGGCGGCTTCGTGCTCCACCGCCGGCGCTGGATCACGCCGGACGAGAAGGCCGCCGCGGAACTCGCCGAGGAGATCGCGGCCGCGGAGAAGGACGCCGGATCGGAGGACGACCGCCGTCGCGAGGCCGGCCTCGCGAAGCTCAGGGAGATGGGCGGACCGGCCCATGCGGCGGGCGCACCCCGCGATCCGCGATCCGGCCACGAAGGCCCAGCTCTTCCGGGAGCTCACGGAACGCCGGAAGGCGGCGTTCGCGCTCATCTTCGACGAGGCGAAGTACCCCTACCCGCACCCCGAGGGGCCCGAGTACCAGGCGGTCCAGGCCGAGGTCGACGGCCTCGTCATGAAGGTGCGGGTGATCTGGGAGCGGCCGGTCGCCTGGCTCATCGAGACGAACCCGGAGATCCGCGCACTCTCCTCGCGCGCCGAGGAGATGGCGCTGGAACTGGATCGCATGGGCTCGCCGCCGGCCGTGCCCTTCGCGGAACTGCTCGCGGAGGTCAGCCGGGCCGTGGGGATCCAGCGGTTCCCGGGGGATTCCGCGGCGAAGAACGCGCTGGAGTGGAACGACCAGGCTCTCCGATTCAACCGGGAAGTGAAGGTCGAAGCGGACGACGCCGAGCGCGCCTGCGTGGACGCCACGAACGAGTACCGGATGATGATGGGGCAGAAGGCGGTCCTCTGGAACGCGAAGCTCCTCACCTGTGCCCGCGCGCACTCGACGCACATGCGGGAGCACTCCTACTTCGCCCACGACGTCCCGCTCCCCGGCGCCGAGTTCGACCCGATCCGGACCCCCGTGCTCCGCGCGCGCCGGGCGGGTTACTCCGGCGGCGTCTCCGAGAACATCGCCCGCGGGGCTACCGACGGCCGCCAGACGATGCTCCAGTGGTACGGCTCCTCGGGTCACCACCGGAACATGCTCGGGCCGCGCCACACGGAAATCGGAGTCGGCCGCTCCGAGGACTTCTGGACCCAGAACTTCGGAAGCGCCGCGCAGAAGGTCGAACTGCCCTAGCAGCCCGTCGGGGTGAAGGGTCGCACCGCAGAGATCGTCCTTGGCCCCGACAGGCTGCTAGTTCTTGGATTTCGCGGGCTTCCTGGCCCGGTGTCTCCTTTTCAGATGGTATGAAGAAGACCTCCGGCTCTGGGGCGTGACCCAGGGGAACCTGTTCCCTCCGGCTCCGAGGGACTTCTGCCGACCGATCATCTCTCGCACTTCATACCCGGCTCAGGTCTCGGCGGACGCCGTGTACTGATCCGAGGCGAACATCGTGGCGACTGGTAGCGGAAGGTGGACCCGTACATCGCAACCGGGTGGCAGGTGACGGCACGGTAAGACCGATCGACCAGGCGGACCAGGTAGCGGCCCGGGGGACTTGGCGATGGGGGAGAAGCTGAAAGCCGGGTGCTTTACGAGTCCCTACCGTCCGCTGGTCAGGTTGTTGAACCGGTCTTCGGCCAGATCAAACAAGCGAGAGGATCCCGTCAGTTCCTGCAAGGAGGATCCTTCGATCTGAGATCAACGCCGTTTCAAGCCATTGAATGCCAGTAGCCCGTCGGGGTCGGGGACGTTCTCAGCAATGCGACCCCTTACCCCGACGGGCTGCCAGCGAGGGTCTGGCACCGGGCGCGTCACATTGGTGGTTCGGGGTCCGGCCCCGCAGCGCTCACGCGGCGGAACGGGTGGACGAGCAGGGCGCCGAGGCCGAAGGCGGCGAACCACAGGAGCGCGAGGAAGCCGAGCGCGGGCAGCAGCGGGAGTCCCGAGAGGACGAGCCAGCCCAGCACGAAGGCCCCGGTGCTCTCGCCCGTCTCCGGGCGCGCGAAGAGCTGCCGCCCGAGCCGGGTGGCGGCCACGCCGAGGCCGAGGAGGACGGTCGCCGAGAAGAAGAAGAGGAGCCACGTCCCGGCCGGATTCCCCTTCGCCGCCCAGAGCAGGACGAACATCGCCGCGATGGCGAGGTACCCGGCGAGGCGGGGCAGATGGCCCGGTCCGGTGACTCCCCGTTCCACCCGCAGCGGCAGGGTCGAGGCCGCCCGCAGCGCCAGCGCCGCGGGCAGCGCGACGAGCATCACGACACAGGGGACGAGGGCGAAACCGTAGAGGATCGCCTCGGCCCGCCGGCCCGCGGCCAGGGCGGGGGCGGCGAGGGCGAGGATCGATGCGGCGGTCAGGGCGGCTCTCATGCGTTGGACCTCCGGGCGGCGGCGACGGCAAGGCGCAGACCCTCGAATAGCGCGAGCAGGAGCGGCACGAGGAACCCGAGCGGGAGGAGGGACTCGATTTCCCCGAGGCCGCCGGGCAACACATCGGAGAGATCGGGCAGGTTCTCCCGGGCACGCTCGGGCAGATCGGCGAGGGAAGAGGGCCCCGGGACCTCGGGCAGCAGGGAGAGCCCGAGAACGGCGGCCAGGCCGAGGACCGCCGCGGCGGCGAGGGACAGACGCCGCGCACGCCGGGTGTCGCGCTCGAGACGCAGGAGCACGCCCCGGGTCAGGGCCGCGGTCCAGGAGGGGACCGCCTCGGGCGCCGCCAATGCGGCATGCGCCTCCCGAAGCCGCGCGGCGCGGACCGAGCAGGCCTGGCAGGAGGCGACATGATCCCGCGCCTCCCCCGAGAGCCCGCCCGTATCGAAACTCTCCTGGAGTCGATCGAGGGCCTCTTCGCAGTTCATCGCTTCGTCTCCCCGAGTTCGGCCGCGAGGGCCTCCCGCGCCCGGAACAGCCGGTTCTTCACGGTGCCCAGCGGGAGGGAGAGTTCCCGGGCCAGTTCCTCGTACCCGAGGCCCCGGAAGTAGCGGAGCGCGACGATGGCCCGCTGGTCCGGCGGGAGTCTCCTCACCGCGCGCCGGACCGCCTCGGCCCGCTCGCGGGCCTCCGCGACGGCCGGCGCCGCCTCGGCGGCCGGGTCCGGCGGAAGGGAGCCGGCGGCCTCGGCGCAGGCCTCGAGGGACGCGGTGCGCCGGCGCTCCTTCTCCCCGCCCCGCGTGAGCAGATGGAGGATCTGGTTCGTGGCCACGGTCCGAAGCCACGGCAGGAAGGGCCGGCCAGGATCGTATCGGGGCAGCGCCCGCATGAGCCTCACGAAGACCTCCTGCGCCAGGTCCTCCGCCCCGGACCGGTCCCGGGTCATGCGGAAGGCCAGGCCGAGCACGAAGTCGCCGCATGTCTCGACGATCGCCCCGAGAGCCCGGCGGTCCCCCCGCCGGGCCCGCTCGAGCACCTCCCGGTCGGGCGCGCCGTCGGCCACGAAGCCTCCTGTTGCTGCATACCACTCCCGGCCCGGAGAGGTTTCATTTCCCCCCGGCGCCCGCAGCCCGTCGGGGTAAGCCCTCTGCGCGCGGAGGCCCCTCGGCGACGGGATGCCAGGCACATTTTCATCGCCGGCACCCCGTTCAGCGGTCGGGGCTTGTCGGCGCCCGTCCGAAGCGTTAGTTTCTGGGCGTGCGGTACGAGGAACTGCAGACCGAGCAGCGCAACCCGCGGAGCCGGGACCTCGACCTCCTGTCCATGGAGGGGCTCCTTCGCGTCATGAACGAGGAGGACCGCCTCGTCCCCGAAGCCGTCGCGGCGGCGCTCCCGGAGATCGCCCGGATCGCGGAGATGGCCGCCGGGGCGCTCCGGGGGACGGGCCGGCTCGTCTGGGTGGGGGCCGGGACCAGCGGCCGGCTCGGCGTCCTCGACGCCGCCGAGTGCCCGCCCACCTTCGGGACCTCCCCGGACCGCGTCGTGGCGCTCATGGCGGGCGGTCCGGAGGCCGTCTTCCGGGCGCGGGAGGGAGCCGAGGACGACGCCGCGGCCGGTGGTCGGGACGTCGCGGCGCTCTCGCCGGCGCCCTCCGACCTCTTCGCGGGCATCGCCGCCAGCGGGGTGACGCCCTACGTGCGGGGGGCCCTCTCCGCGGCGAGGGCGGCCGGCTCCCACACGGCCCTCATCACCTGCGGCGACGCCCGGGGCGCCGCGGCGGACGTTGTGGTGCAGCTCGCCACCGGACCCGAGGTGCTCGCCGGCTCCACCCGGCTCAAGGCCGGCACCGCCACGAAGCTCGTCCTCAACATGGTCTCCACCGCGGCGATGGTCCGCGCGGGGAAGGTCTACGGCGACCTCATGGTGGATCTCCGCGCCGGCTCGGCGAAACTCGCGGACCGCGCGCGGCGGCTGGTCACGATCCTCACCGGGAAGGACGGCGCAGAGGCCGATGCGGTGCTCGCCTCGGCGGGCGGCGAGGTGAAGACCGCCGTCCTGATGGCCCGCCGGAACGTCCCGGCGGCGGAAGCCCGGGCGCTGCTGGCCCGGGTGGGGGGATCGCTGCGGGAGGCCCTCGGATGAGACCACTCGAAAGGCTGCTCGCACTGCGGGAGAAGGAGGAGCGCCTCGTCCTCGGGCTCTCCTCCGGCACCTCGGCGGACGGCGTGGACGCCGCGCTGGTCCGGATCCGCGGGTCCGGGACGGCCATCCGCGTGGAGATGGTCCTCGGGCGGACCTACCCCTACCCGCCCGCGCTCCACACCGCGGTGCTGGAGATCCGTTCGGTCGCGGACGTCTGCCGGGTGAACTTCGACGTCGGCGAGTACTTCGCGGCCTGCGCTCGGAACCTCATCGCCGAGGCGGGACTCACGCCGGAGCGGGTGGATCTGATCGGGTCGCACGGGCAGACCGTCTGGCACATCCCGAGCGGACCGGCGGTCTCTCCGGCCACGCTGCAGATCGGGGAACCGGACGTGATCGCCGAGCGGACGCGAATCCCCGTGGTGGCGGACTTCCGGACCCGGGACGTGGGGGCCGGAGGGGACGGGGCGCCGCTCGTGCCTTACGTGGACTACGTTCTCTTCCGTGAGCGTGGCGTTCCCCTCGCGCTGCAGAACATCGGCGGGATCTCCAATGTCACGCTGGTGCGCCAGGACCTCGAAGACCTGGTCGCCTTCGACACCGGGCCGGGGAACGCCCCCCTCGACGAACTCGCGAGGATCCTCTCCTGCGGCAGGGAGCACCACGATGCCGGCGGGCGGCACGCGGCGCGCGGCCGGATCGACGACGAACTCCTCGGGCGCCTCCTCGCCCACCCGTACTTCGCCCGGCGTCCGCCCAAGAGCACGGGCCGCGAGGCCTTCGGACGGGAGTACGTCATGGAGGTGCTCTCCCACAAGGGGAACCTCTCGGTGCTCGACGTCCTGGCCACGATGACCCTGTTCGTGGCGACGACCATCCGGAATGCCTACGAGGACCATGTCTTCCCGGCGAGTCCGGTCCGGGAGATCCTGGTGAGCGGCGGCGGCGTCCACAACCAGACGCTCATGGCCCATCTCCGCCGTCTGTTCAGCCCCGTGCCGGTGTGGAGCGCGGCGGAGAAGGGGCTCGACCCGGACCTGAAGGAGGCGGTGGCTTTCGCGGTGCTGGCGAACGAGACGATCTTCGGAAACCCCAACAACGTGCCGGCGGCGACGGGGGCGAAATGGCCAGTGGTGCTGGGAAAGATCTGCCCCTGACCGAGGTCGGGGGGCTCTTCGTGCCGGCGATCCGCCTGCCGCGGGACTACGGGCGGACGGACGAGTTCGTCCGTCTCGCCCGGGTGGGGGGAGTCGCCGGTTTCATCGTCTTCGGCGGGGATCGCGAGCTCACGCCCCCCTTCCTCCGGCACCTCCGCGAGGCCGCGGGCCGCCCGATGCTCCTCATGGCGGACTACGAGCGGGGCGCCGGGAACCAGGTGGAGGGGATGCTCGAACTGCCGCCGCTCATGGCCCTCGGCGCGTCGAGGTCGCCGGAAGCGGCGTACATGGCCGGGAAGATCACCGCGCTCTCCGCGCGTGCCATGGGCGTGAACTGCGTCCTCGCGCCGGTCCTCGACGTGCTCTCCCGGCCGGAGAACCCGATCATCGGGACCCGGGCGATCTCCGATGACCCGGACCTCGTGACGCGGATCGGACTCGCGTTCATCGAGGGCGTGCAGGAGGAAGGAGTGCTGGCCTGCGCGAAACACTTCCCCGGCCACGGGGACACGGAGCGGGATTCCCACACCGCGCTCCCGGTGGTGACGGCGACCATCGACGTCCTCAGAGCGCGCGAGCTGCCGCCGTTCCGGGAGGCCGTGCGGGCCGGGGTCCGCATGCTGATGACGGCCCACGTCGTCTACGAGGCGCTCGATCCCGGAGTCCCGGCGACGTATTCTCCCCGCATCCTCCGGGACCTGCTCCGGCGGGAGTGGGGCTTCGGCGGCCTCGTGATCACGGATGCCCTCACGATGGAGGGGGCCCGCCTCGAAGGAGCGGACCCGGGCGCCGAGGCGCTGAAGGCCGGCGCCGACCTGCTCCTCTACCCGCCGGACCCCTGGGCGGCGATCGCGGACCTGCGCGCGGCGGTCGCGCTGGGGCGGGTGGCCGGGGAGACGCTTGCCGAGAGCCGCGCGCGCGTCGCCCTCGTCACCGGGGACCTCGCCGGCGAGGCGCCTCTCCGGCGGGAGCTCGGGGCCGAGTACGAGTACGCCGCCCTCGACATGGCGCGGCGATCCCTGACCGTGCTCCGCGACGGCGACGGCCTCCTTCGCCGGGCCGCCGCCGGTCCGGGCGAGGTCCTCGGCCTCGTGCTCGACGATGACGGCGTGCCCGAGCGGGCGCGGGCCTTCGACCCCGCGAAGCCCTGGTGCCGGGCCGGAGTCGTCCAGGTGACGCCGGAGGGCACCGGCGTCCTCTCCGGTCTCGCCGGGGCGATCCGCCAGGCCGACCTCGTGGTCATGGGGCTCTTCGGCGACGTCCGGATGGCCAAGGAGCGGGCGGGCCTCTGCCCGGCGCTGCGCGGCTTCGCCTCCGAGGTTCTCGCCGAGCACGCCGCGAAGACCCTCGTCGTCGTGTTCGGGAATCCCGTTCTCCTTGCCGGACTCGCCGCGCGCAACGTCGTGCTGGCGTGGGGCGATGCCGAAGTCTGCCGCCGGTCGGCGCTGGAGGCGATCTTCGGCGGCGGCACGATGCCGGGCCGGCTCCCGCTCGGTCCGGGAGCGGCGGGCGGCTCATGATGGCGGGAAATCCTTTCAGATCAGGGGCTTTCGGGCTCCGGAGACCGTGCATTTGACCTTGACCGGCCCCGCACCGCTGCTAGAATGCGCACGTTTCGCCGGTCCGGGCCGGAAGGCTCATTCCGGAGGACGAGGGCACTCCTCCGAAGGGTCGGAATTTTCCACCGTGCGCCAGAGCAGGCAATCGAAGGGAGGACGGGCATGAACATCGGGGCCAGGAAAGCGGTCCTTTACTCCGTCGTGATCGCGATCCTCGCCGGGGGCTTTCTCGCAGCCCTCTCGAGCCCCGCGCGGGCACAGGACGTGGAGTCCCTGTTCGCGCAGGCGAAGGACCTATGGGAGCGCGGGCGGACTCAGGAGGCGGCGAATGTCCTGAAGCAACTCCTCGCCCAGGACCCGAGCCAGGAGGCGGTCTACAACCTGCTCCGCAAGGTCGAGTACCAGATGTTCCTCGACCTCCTCACCGCCGGGGGCGACTCCGAGCTGGTGGCGAAGCGGCTCCTCGAACTCGGCCACCTCGGCGAGCAGGAGCGCGCGAAGGACGAGGAGGCCATCAAGGGTCTCGTCCAGCAGGCCGTCAAGGGAGAGGACTACGGTGAGCGCCAGTCCGCGGTGAAGCAGCTCATCGCGCGGCATGGCGAGTACTCGGTCCCGTACCTCTACCACTACCTCGGCTCCAGCGACCGCGAGGAGCGCGTGAACGCGATCCTCGCGCTCTCGGAACTGGGTGGCGATGCGGTGCTGCCTCTGACCGAGGTCCTGAAGTCGGATGACTATCAGATCCAGCAGAACGCCGCGCATGTGCTGAACAAGATCGGCGACTACCGAGCGATCGGCGGTCTCGCTTCGCTGGCGGCGCGGGCAAAGAACCCGGCGGCCGCCGAGGCGGCCGGCGGGGCGCTCGCGAAGATCGCCGGCGGCACGGCAGTGCAGAGCCCCGCCGACGCCTACCTGGCGCTGGCGGCGAAGTACTTCATGAAGGACCCCGCCGTCATCCGCAACTACCTCGGGACCTACACCCTGTGGAGTTTCACGGATGGCAAGCTCGTGGATCGGAAGGTTCCGGCCTTCCTCTACCACCTGGACCTCGCGGAAGAGGCCTGCTACGACGCCCTCGACGAGGATCCGGCGCATGTGGCGGCGCGGGACATGCTGGCCGCCCTCCATCACGCCCAGTGGGCCGCGGTGCAGTCGCTCACCGAAGAGGCGAAGGCGAGCGAGGAAGGGCTGGCCCTCATCGACAAGCTGTGGAACGTCTATCTGCTGACTGTCTCCCAGGGACCGGACACCCAGCTCGGCGCTCTCGGGCTCGGTCTCCTGTGGGGTGACGAGGGGATCTCGATCGGCGCTCTCGGCGCCCTCCCGAAGGTGTGGGATGGCCGGCCGATCGACGCGGCCTCCAACCTGGTGAAGGCGCTCGACGGCCCGAAGACGGTGCGGTTCGCCGCCGCCGTGGCCTGCCTGAAGCTCGATCCGGGCGCCGTGTTCCCGGGTTCCGAGAAGGTGATGATGCTCGCGGCCCAGGCCGCGGACTGCGGAAGCGCCCGCCAGGTTCTCCTGGTGGAACCCGACCCCCTGCTCCGGGGCAAGGCGCTCAAGGTCCTCGACGACGCGGGGATGTTCGCCACCGCCGAGGCGAGTGCGGTGGAAGGCTTCCGCCGCGCGAAGGAGATCGGCACGTTCGACGTGATCCTCATCCGGGCGGACCTCAAGGACCAGCTCGCGCTGACGATCGTGAAGAACCTGAAGGAGGATTTCCGGACGGCCTCGACGCCGATCCTCATCGTCGGCACGCAGGCCGAGCTCGACCAGGCCAAGGAGTTGTTCGCGACCGGAGTCCAGGACTTCCTGCTCATCGATCCGCTCGATGCGAACCGGGTGAAGGAAGCCGCGTCGGGGAGCCTCCGGGATGACCAGAAGCGCGCCCTCGACGTATCGCTCGCGGCCTGCCAGGCCCTCGCGGGGATCGACAAGGCGAAGACGGCGTTCACGGACTGGGCCGTGACCGAAGCCGCGCTCGCCGGCGTCGTGAAGTCCGGCAAGCCCGACGAGATCCGTCTGGCCGCCCTCGCCGCGCTCCGCAATCTCGGTGGCGCCGCTTCGCTGGAGACGATCGTTTCGGCCTTCAAGGAGAGCGCGAATGCGGCTCCCGTCCGGGTCGCCGCGGCCCTCGCGCTGGGCGGCATCCTCACCGGGCAGCCCGCGCCCGCGGGCGTGTTCTCGGCCCTCCTCGAGGGGGTCGGCGATGAGACCCGTGAGGTCCGCAAGGCCGCCGCCGAAGGCCTCGGCGAAATGAAGCTCACTCCCGAGCAGCAGAACGAGGTGCTGAAGAAGTACCGCGTGATGTAGCCGGGCGATCCATTTCGGTGCACCAGGAGCGGCCGATCGGCCGCTCCTGCTGTTTGAGGGGCCCGGGGCGCCATCGCCGGGGCCTGCCGGTCCGGCGCGCCGCGGGCAGCCCGTCGGGGCAAGCCCCCGCGCTGGGGTGCTTCGAAGGGCGTCTCGAGGGCCAGGTGAGACCTGCCGACAGGACGGCGAAAGACCTCCGGGTCTTCTCACTTCCGGACCGCGTAGAGCTTCAGGAGGTTGTGCGTGATGCACACGAGCGACCACTCTCCCTGCACCTTCGAAAGACCTCGGTGCAGGAACTGGCGGAATCCCCTCGCAACTTGGTCTGGCCGAAGACGAGTTCAACGACCTGACCCGCGGACGGTAAGGACTCGTAAAGCCCCCGGCTTTCAGCTTCTCCCGCATCGACTGCGTCCGTGGACCGCTACCTTGTCCGCC
>JALOQY010000487.1 GCA_025459285.1 Planctomycetota bacterium
TCTCCGGCAACGTGCGCCATCCGCTCACGGCCCCCGACGCGGAGCTTCGCATCCGGGCGGAACTCGATCTGGCCGGCCTCTCGCGGCGCGTCGGTATGGTCTGGCCGCTCGCCGGGACCGCCGTCGTCGAGGCGGACGTCCGGGGCCGGGTGGATTCGCCGGAGGTCTCCGGACGCCTGACCGTCCCGCGGCTTGCGGCGGGAGCCATCCAGGCGCAGGAGATCGCCGTCCGGGGACACTGGCGCGACGGTTCGCTCGAACTCCCGGAGATCACCGCGCACATCTTCGAGGGGCGCTTGCGCGGCTCCCTGCGGACGAGACCGGACACCCTCGGCGAGACGCGAGTCTCCCTGACCCTGCACCGATCGTCCATCGCCGCCTTCCGATCCGTCGGGCCGGTTCCCGACGGCCTCCAGGGCGAGGTGGATCTGGAAGCCGATGTGCAGGGCGATCCCCGGCGGCCCGAGCACGTCCGGGGCCGATTCCGCCTGGCGGCCGTGCGCCTCGTGCTGCCGGGCCGCCTGGGCCGGATCGGCGCCGGAACGCTGTCGGTCGAGGGGACGCTCCGGCACGCCGCCGCGGACCTCGCACGCGCGACGGGCCAGTGGCCCGGCCTCCAGGCGGAGGCGTCCGGCCGCCTGGGACGCGAAGGGCCGTTGGGGCTGCGCTTCACGCTGGAGGCGGACCTCGGCCGCCTCGGCCCGCTCTGGAACGCTCCGACGGTGATCGGACGGGCCGCCATCTCGGGACAGGCGACCGGAGGGTGGGACAGCCCGCAGATCGTCGGGGAGGCCCGCGCGGCTCCGCTGCAGGTGGCGAGTCTCGCCCTGGACTCGCTCCGCGTCCCCTACCGCCTCGACGCGACACGCGTGACGGTGCAGTCGGCCGCGGCGGCGCTCGGACGGAGTCGGGCGCAGATCTCCGGAACGGTGGCGTGGAGCGACACCGGCGGCGGGGCCGGGAGCGGGAGCGGCGTCCGTTTCCAGGCCGAGGTCCTCGCGCCGAACCTCTTCTGGGAAGACCTGGAGCCGTGGCTTCCTTCCGCCGCCCGGGGCGCCGGCCGCTTCGGCGTCGCGGGGCGCGTCGAGGGCACGCCGGAGGCATGGCGGGCGGAAGGGACCGCGGAGGCGCCGGAGCTCACCGCACGCGAGATGCCGATCCGCGACCTGCACGCGACGGTCGTCGCGACCCCGGAACGGATCGACGTCCCGAGTCTCCGCGCCCGGATCCACGCCATTCCGGTGGCAGGGACGGGGGCGGTCGGCCCGGACGGCAGCGGCCGCTTCACGGCGGACGTGGGCCCCACCGATCTGTCCGCGCTGCCCGGCGTCCCGGATACCCTGGGATTCCGCGGAGCGGGGCGGGCCCGGATCCAGGCCGCGATCCGGGCGGGGACGGTCGAGGCTTCCGCCCGCGTCGCGCTGGAGCAAGTCGCGATCGCCGACATGGCGCTGGGAAACGGCGCCGGCCGGCTCGAGCTCCGCGACCGGCGAGTGCAGGGCGGCCTGGCCTTTCCGGACGCACGCCTCGCGGCCACCGTCCAGGGGCCCATCGAGGGGGACCTCACCATGCGGGCGGAGGCGCGGGACCTGGCGGTGGCCCCGCTGCTCGCGCGAATCGAGCAGTTACGGGACGCGAAGGTGGAGGGCGCCCTGACGGCGAGCGCCGAGGTCGTCGCGTCGCTCGCCCACCTCGCCGCCGCCCGCGGGACGCTGACGGTCAGCGCGGCGCGGCTTCGCGTGGCCGGAGACGAGTGGACGAATCGCGGCCCGGTCGCGCTGCGGTGGGAACCCGCCCGGCTCCGCATCGAGTCCCTTCACGTGACGAGCCGGCTCGGCGACCTCCGGGCGTCCGGCCGGATCGACCCCCGGGGTCCCCTCGAGATCCGGGTCGACGGACGGTTTCCGCTCCACCTGCTGCCGGCCCTCCGCCCGGAGATCCGTGAAGCCGGCGGCGCCCTCGTCGTGAGAGGAGAGATCGGCGGCACCGTGGCGGACCCGCTTCCCACCGGCGAGGCAGCGATCCAGGGGGGCATGCTCCAGCTCCGGGACCGGCCGGAGACGCTGCGCGATCTGGAGGCGCGCATGCTGATCTCGCCGGGCGGCCTCCGGCTCGTGGAGGCAACCGCCTCACTCGGCCGCGGGCGGATCCGCGCCAGCGGCGACCTCGCGCTCTCCGGATGGCGCCCGGAGGGGTACCGGATCCTGGCGACGGGGACCAACATCGCCGTCGCGCCCCTGGATGGGCTGCAGACGGCGTGGGATGTCGACCTGGAGCTGGTCGGGCGCGGCACGCAGCGCCTCCTCCGCGGGGAGTGTCGCTTGCTGCAGGGACGGTACACCGGCCGCTGGAATCTCGTGGAGATGCTGCTGAGGCCGCAGACCGGACCGGCGGGAGATGCAGGGCCCGCGATCCCGATCCAGATCGCGCTGCGGCTGAACAACAACCTCCGCATCGACACCAACTGGGCGCGCATGCAGGTCGGGGGGCGGCTGAGCCTGGAGGGCACCACCGCCCGGCCCGTGGTCCTGGGGTCGCTCACCTCGGAGACGGGGCGCATCACCTTCCGCAAGCACCGCTGGACCGTCTCGTCCGCCGCCGTCCGGTTCGCCGACCCGCGGCGGATCGACCCGATCCTGGACGTGACCGGCCGCGCACTGATCAATCAGGTCGACGTGACGCTGCGCCTGTCGGGCCGCCTGGACGAGCTCCTCTTCCGCGTCTCCTCCGTCCCGCCGCTGTCGCAGCAGGAGCTCCTCTCGCTGGTCACCGTGGGAAGCACCAGCGCCACCGCGGGTGGCGCCCTCGGCGAGATCGCCCAGCTCCTGG
>JALOQY010000161.1 GCA_025459285.1 Planctomycetota bacterium
CCGCGTGCAACACGCTCGATGCTCTCATGGGCTCCGGGCCGAAGCCGACGGCTTCGCTGAAGGGCGTACGGTTCGGCGATCTCTCCTTCAGCAAGGTCGGGCTCGATTTCGACGTGGAGGTCACGAACCCCTACGAGGTGCCGCTGCCCCTCCTGAACCTGGACTACGGGCTCACCACCGGCCGCTCGCAGGTCCTGAAGGGGGCGGCTCCGCTCCAGGGGACGATCCCCGCCGGGCAGTCGAAGCTCCTCACGCTGCCCGCCGAGGTGTCGATCCTCGAAGTCATCAGGTTCGTCGAGGGGCTGCGGCCGGGCGCCAGCGTGCCGTACAGCGCCGACGCCACGCTCTCCGTGGACGCCCCGATCCTCGGGAAGATCCCGATCCCCCTCACGAAGCAGGGCGAACTGCGGATCCCCTCGCTGCCCGGGCTGTGACCACTCGGCCACCCATGGAGACCGCACCGAAGACGCGGGCGAAGTACCGCTGGCGGCCGTGGAAGGTCCTGCTCTTCGTCCTCGCCGGCGTCTTCGTGGCGGCCGGCGGAGTGCTGGCCCTCGGCGGGAAGGAGGAGGCGCCAGCCGCTCCCCGGGCCGCCCCGGTTTCCCCAGTCGAGTTCCCCGGCGTACGGAGTCTCGTCGGATCGGACCCCGTCCTGAACCCCTCCGCCGCTGCTCCGACCACCGCGGCCGCGCCCGACGACTCCCTCTCCCCGGCCTTCCTGCGCGGAGGCCTCAGCTTCTTCGTGGCCTTCGCGGTGGCCTTCGCGTTCCGCATCTTCGTGAAGCTGGCAATGTTCTTCGTCGGGCTGTGGCTCGCGAGCCTCTTCCTCCTCAGCTCCGCCGGCTACATCGAGATCCACTGGCAGGCCATCGACGCGAGCTTCACGAGCTGGGCGGGGTCGGTCGGCCGGCAGTTCGAGAGCTTCCGGACGTTCATCCAGGGCAGCCTTCCCTCCGCCGGCCTGGCCGGCCTCGGCCTCCTCGCCGGCTTCCGCCGCCGCTGACGCGTGCCGGCCGGAGCCGCACGAGGCGGCCGGTCAGGATCGTGATCGAGCCATCCACGGGGCACGATCCCCTGCCGCGCGCTCCGGGCCCGACCCTACGAATCCCGGGACCGGATCGCGAGGAACAGGAGCGCGAGACCGGCGAAGATGCCGGGGCCGTAGTGGAAGATCTTGTCATACCAGGGCTGCGTCAGGAGGTCGATCCACCAAGCCTTGTACCTGGCAAGCTTCTCCGCACCGAGGAGGAGGTGTGGACCATAGAGCGCCAGGGCGAGACCACCCAGCGCGAAACAGAGGAGCCTTCCCATCGGACTGCCCTTTCCATGCTGTCGATCAGAGGTCGACGTCCATCTCCTGCCACGGGATCCGGTCGAGGGGCACCTCGGAGAGTTTCTGGTTCAGGTCCTCCCGGCCGTAGAAGGTCGTGGCCCCCTCCGTATCGCGGCCCATCAGGACCACCTCGCACCCCGGGAAGGCCGGCGCCAGGGCTTCCAGATAGCGATCCGCCTCGATCGAGTGGTCTGTCACGCTCTTCTGGACGGCGACCAGCGCGACGCGGTCTCCGGCCACACGGCAGATACTGGCGACGATCTTCATTTCGTGCCCTCCGGCAGTACGATAGCGCAGACCCGGCCGGCAAGACAAGCCCCATGCGCACTCTCCTCGTTCAACTTCCGATCCCTCCGCTTTCCCATGAGGCGGTGCGCGGCAACGTCCCCTACGCTGCGGGCTGCCTCGTCCTTTACGCACGCGGGGTCGGCGCGGTGCACGAGGGGGACATCGCGATCCTCCCCTCCCGCGAAGCGAACCGTCTCGGAGACCGTGCGCTCCTGGAGGCGATCCTCGGCTACCATCCCGACGTCGTAGGCTTCTCGACCTACCTCTGGAACTCGGAGCGGACGCGCCATCTCGCCGCGCGCTTAAAGGAGCGGGCCCCGGGGCTCAGGATCGCCCTGGGCGGTCCTGAGGTCTCCCCCGACAACGAGTGGCTGTGGAACGCGGGCGTCGCCGACCACGCGGTCACCGGCGAAGGAGAGGCCGCCTTCGCCGCGCTCCTCGCCGGACCGGAGGCGTCGCGCCCGCCGCCGCTCGCGAGCCTCGATGCGGTCTCCTCGCCATACCTGGCAGGCGTACTGCCGGTCGAACCCGGCGAACCATTCCTCCTGGAGACATCCCGGGGCTGCCGATTCGCCTGCCGGTACTGCTCCTACCCGCAGGGATACGACCGCACGCTCCGTGCTTCCCCGGAGCGGATCAGCGCGAACCTGCGATACGCGCGGGAACACGGCGCAACGGAGGTCTGCTTCCTCGACCCCACGCTGAACCAGCGGAGGGACTTCGCGGACTTCCTGCGACTGCTTTCGGAAGCGAACCTCCCGCCCCGGCTCCCCCTCGACGCCGAACTCCGGGCCGAGTCGATCACCTCCGAGCACGCCCGGCTCCTCCGCGAGGCGGGCTTTCGCGAGCTGGAGATCGGCCTCCAGTCGGTCTCCCCGGAGGCCCAGCGCCTCATGGGGCGCCGGACGCCCCTCGACCTCTTCGAGCGCGGGGTCCGGGCCCTGCGCGCGGAGGGGATCCGGGCGAAGGTGGATCTCATCGTGGGTCTTCCGGGCGACACGCCGGAGACGGTCCGGGCCGGCATGCGTTTCCTACGGGACCGCGACCTGTTCGATTCGATCCAGGTCTTCCCCCTCGCCGTGCTGCCGGGCACCGCCTTCCGCCACGACGCCGCGCGCCTCGGGCTCTCCTTCGATCCCCGGCCTCCCTACCTCGTGCACCGCACCCCGCTCCTCGGGCCGGACGACATCGCGGGTCTTCTGGCCGAGGCGGAGGAGGTGTTCGACCTCACCTTCGATCCTGTCCCGCCGCCCGATTTCGCCGCGACGGACGGACCGGACCTCGCGCGCGTCCTCGCGGTGGACCTCTGGCGCGAGGATCCCGCGATCCCGCCGCGCACCGCCTCCTTCATGACTCTTCGGCTCTCGACGCGGGACGCCTTCGCGACGCGCCGGCGCGCCGCCCGCCTCATCCGCGACCTTCTCACCGCCGAGCCGTTCTCGGGCCTGCAGGTGATCCTCGAAACACCCGAGCCCTTCCCCTTCGACGTCTTCGAAGCGATCGAGGAAGCCTTCGCGCAACCGGAGCGCCCGTACCACGAGACGGTGCGGAGCCACCTCCCGGGCCGGCCTCCCACCGCGCGGCGGATCGCCGTCGTCCTCCCCGCGGCGGCGCGCGCCGAGGCCGGCGAGGACTGGGTCCGGGACGCCGCCGTCCACGCGGAAGTCTTCTTCCGGCACGGGGAGCGCTTCGTTCCCGCCGGGCAGGATGGTAGGAGTCCCGCATGAGCAAAGTCTTCTACGTCCCCCTCCACCGCGGCGCGCCCGACGCCGAACTCCGCGCGAAGGTCGAGGCGCTCTTCGCCGCCGCCGACCTCGGCCGCTGCTTCCACGAGAACGACCTGACGCCCGTGAAGCTCCACGTGGGCGAACCCGGCACGAAGACCTTCGTCTCCCCGGCGCTCGCCCGCGAACTCGTGAGGCTGGTGGCGGGGACGGGGGCCGTCCCGTTCCTCACCGACACCGCCGTCCTGTACAAGAGCCCGCGCGACAGCGGCCCGGGCCACGCACGGGTGGCGTGGGAGCACGGCTTCACGCTCGACGCCACGGGTGCCCCCTTCGTCCCCGCGGACGGGCTTCGCGGCAGCGACGAGGTCTCGGTCGCCGTGGGCGGACAGCATTACGACGAGGTCGCCATCGCCTCCGGCATCGCTCAGGCGAGGAGCCTCCTCGTGCTCTCCCACGCCACGGGCCACCTCGGCACCGGCTTCGGCGGCGCGCTGAAGAACCTCGGCATGGGCTGCGCCTCCCGCCAGGGGAAGCTCCGGCAGCACCACGGGCAGCACCCGCGGATCGACCCGGAGACGTGCCGGGTGTGCGGCACCTGCGCGGAGTGGTGCCCGACGGAATCGATCGAGGTCGGCGAGGAGACGGCGGTCATCCGGGAGGAGACCTGCATCGGCTGCGGCGAGTGCGTCGCGACCTGCCGGGAAGGGGCGGTGGAGTTCGACTGGTCCGTCATGGGCCGCGAACTGCAGGAGCGCATCGTGGAGCACGCCGCCGCCATCGTGCGCGGCAAGCCCGGGCGGATCGCCTACGTCACGGACGCCACGGCGATCACGAAGGACTGCGATTGCCTCGGCCTCGAGCAGGAACCGGTGCTCCCGGACCTCGGCCTCCTCGCGTCCCGCGACCCGGTGGCCATCGACCAGGCGGTCCTCGAACTCGTGCGCGAACGGGCCGGCCACTCGATCGAGGCTCTCTCCTATCCTGACCGCGACGCCCGGTACCAGATCGAGCACGCCGTGACGATGGGCCTCGGGGAGAGCCGGGTCGAACTCGTGACGGTCTCGCCATGAGCGAGCCCGCGGACATCCTCGCGCGGGTCTTCTCCGACGTGGCTCCCGAGGGGCTCTTCGACGTGCATGCCCACATGGTGGGGATCGGCGCCGGCGGCACGGGCTGCCGGATCAACCGGACGATGCGGAGTCTCCTCCACCCGGTACGGAGAACGGTGTTCCACTTCATCGCCCGCGCGGCGGGGATCCGGAACCTCGCGCGGGCGGACCTCGACTACGTCGATCGACTCCGGGCGCTCGTCGAGGAGTTCCCGGTCCCCCGCCGGACCCTGCTGCTGGCGTTCGACGCCTTCCATCGTCCGGACGGCACGGTGGACGAGCGTCGGACGGAGTTCTTCGTGCCCAACGATCTCGTGCTGGCGCTCGCGAAGTCCCACCCCGACCGGTTCCTCCCGGGCGTCTCGGTCCACCCATTCCGGAGCGACGCGATCCGGGAACTCACCCGCTGCCGGGAACGCGGCGCGCGGTTCGTCAAGTGGCTGCCCAATGCCCAGGGGATGGACCCCGCGGACCCGGCCTGCGATCCGTTCTACGATGGTCTGCGGGAACGAGGCATGGTGCTCCTCTGCCACACGGGAAAGGAGCGCGCGCTCCGGGAGACGGCGGGCGAGGAACTGGGCAATCCGCTGCGGCTGCGCCGACCCCTCGCGCGCGGGGTCCGGGTGGTGATGGCCCACTGCGCAAATCTCGGGAGGAGCCGCGACCTCGACCGCGAAGGCGCGCCGCCGGTGCCGAGCTTCGACCTGCTCCTGCGGATCCTCGACGAACCTCGCTTTCGGGGTCTCGCCTTCGCCGACATCTCCGCAATCACGCTCGCGGAACGTCTGCCGCGGCCGCTCGAAACGCTGCTCGACCGTCCCGACCTCCACGACCGTCTGGTCGACGGCAGCGACTACCCGATCCCCGGCATCGGCATCGCCCTGCGCCTCGGTCCGCTCGTCCGGCACGGCTTCCTCATGCCGGAAGACGCCCGGGCCCTCGCCGCCCTCCGCCCCGGAAACCCCCTGCTCTTCGACTACGCGGTCAAGCGACTCCTCCGGCACCCCCGGACGGGCGCCCGGTTCCCACCCCGCCTCTTCGCCCCACCGGCATTCCTCCGGGCTCCGGAGGGCAATTCGTGATTGACAGGAGCGGTCCGTCCTGATAACGCATGGGGAGTGCCCGGGGAGTCACGGGCCCCGGGGCCAGTGGGACATCCGGGAGTTCAGCATGCGAAAGACCGGGACTGTGAAGTGGTTCAGCGACCAGAAGGGCTTCGGCTTCATCACGCCGGATGGCGGTGAAAAGGACGTCTTCGTCCACTACTCCGCCGTGCAGACCGAGGGCTTCAAGTCGCTGAAGGAAGGGGATCGGGTCGAGTTCGACCTCGTTCAGGGCGCGAAGGGTCCGGCCGCGGAGAAGGTCATCCGCATCGCCGGCTAGTCACTCGCCGAGTACCGTCGATCGGATCTCCGGGGGCAGACGGTCGAGGCGGTCCCTCGCCTCCACCCAGACGTCGGTGCCCTCGAGCCCCATGCGGGCCAGCGTTTCCACCGCCACCGCCATCGCCCGGGCGCTTCCCGGGGCCTTCTCGAGAGTCCGGAGGGCCTCGCGATACGCGGCGAGGAAGAGGCCCGCGTCCAGGAGGACCTGTGCCCGGAAGTGGTCCCGCAGCCGGTCCGGCTGTCCCTCGAGCCTTGTTTCCAGGGCCGACAGGCGCGCCGCGACCGTATCCGGGACGAGCCGGCACCGCGCGGTCACCGGTTCCCCCTCCCGCGGCCAGTAACCCCACTCGAGGACGTCGCCGGGCGAGAGCTTCGCCAGAACGTCCGCCGGGAACGGTTCCTCGGTCCGCAGGTGGTCGGGGTCGAACCCGAAGCGCCCGAGCACTTCGCCGTCCCGCCGGAACTCCACCGTCCCGGCGATCGAGGCCTCCGGATCGGTGAGATCGATGCGCCAGGACAGGAGGTCCGAGGCGCGCACGTCTCCCCGTGGCCAGAGCACTTCCAGATCGGGCCCGTCGGCCGCCCCGCGGAGCCGGGGGCGGGACTCGAAGCTGGCGAGGTCCATGTCCATCGCCCGGGCGACCACCTGGAGGGTCTCGGGGCGATCCGGGTCCGAAGCGACAAGGACGTTCTCCAGGGTCTTGTCATCCCCGGTGGAAAGGGAGACGGTGAAGCGCCGCTCCGAGAATCCGTCCCGGGACAGGCGCACCGCGTGGTCGCCCCCCGGAAGCTCGAGTTTCACCGGGGTCGTGCCGAACTCGCGGCCATCCACCGTCACGCGGGCGGGCGGGAAGCAGCTCAACTGGAGGACCGCCGGGCGGCGCGTCCACCAGAAGCCAGCCACCGCCAACGCGAGCAGCAGCGCCGCGGACGCGAGGAGCGGTCTTCGATTCCGGCGCAGGAACACGCGCCAGCCGGCCACCGGCCGTCCGGCCACCGGGGAGCCCGCGATGAAGGCCTCGAGGTCCTTTTTCATCTCCGCCGCGGTCTGGTAGCGGTCCTTCCGCTCCCGCTCCATGGCCGTCAGGGCGATGAAGGCGCACTCCTGCGGGACTTGCGGCGCCACCTCACGGAGGGACACGGGCCGCCCGGTGAGGATGAGCCGCATCAGCGCATGGTAGCCTTCCGCCTTGAACGGCGGCTGGCCCGACAGGGCCTCGTACATCGTTGCGCCGAGACCGTAGATGTCGCTGCGGCCGTCGATCTCGGCCTTCTGCCCGACCACCTGTTCCGGGCTCATGTAGAGGGGGGTTCCGAGCGCTTCCCCGGAAAGGGTAAGTGCCGCGGACGTCGCGGTCCGGGCCAGCCCGAAATCGGCGAGGATCATCCGCCCGTCGGGGGAAACCATGATGTTCCCGGGTTTGACGTCCCGGTGGACGATGCCCGCCCGGTGGAGAGCGTCCAGGGCATCCGCGATCCCCGCGAGGCCTCGGCAGAGCTCCCTCGGCCCCGGGCCTTTCCCCTCCCGGATCAGGCCGGCGAGACTCCTCCCCTCGAGGAGCGGCATCGCATAGAACGGCCGTCCCTCGGCATATCCCGCTTCGTAGATCTCGACGATGGACTCGTGGCGGACCTGGGCGCACGCCCGGGCTTCCCGCCGGAACCGCTCCAGGGCCAGGGGCTCGGTGTCGAAACCGGTCCGGAGGACCTTGAGCGCGACCTTCCGACCCAGGTCCCGGTGAACCGCCTCGTAGACCACTCCCATCGAGCCACCGCCGAGTCCGCGCAGAAGCGTGTAGGCCCCGAACGGACGCGGGAACACCTCGGGCGGTGTGCCGCCCTCGATCACCGCGTCGAGGGAGGACTCGGCGGCCAGGAGATTGACGAACTCGTCGAAGTGGGCGCCGAGCTTCTCCTCGAAGTCCGCGGCGGCGACAGACTCTCGAAGCGCCCGGCGGCGGTGGTACTCCTCCAGGCAGTCGGCCAGCAGCCGTTCAACCTCCGTCTCATCCATGATGACCTCCCGGGCGGGAACCGGGTGGCCGGCTCCCCCATATCCAGAAGCGGAATGGCCCGGTGCCCGTTTCTCCGATCACAGGCTCGAATCCGACACGCCGATCACGTTCCGCAGCTCCTTGAGCGCCCGGCAGTACAGCACTCTCACCGCATTCTCGGAACGCCCCATCTCCTTCGCGACCTCTTCGGTGTCCCGTTCCTCGATGCGTCGCAGCTGGATCACGGTCCGGTAGTCCTCGGGGAGTCGCTCGATCGCCGCCCGCACGCGGAGAAGCGCTTCCGACCGCATCGCCGCGGTGGCCGGCGTCGTCTGCGAAACCCGGGGCGGCGGCCGGGCCTTCCGCTTGGCGGCCCCCTGGTAGTCGGCCAGGTCGCGGATGCGATTGTCGCCGATCCGGAAGACCCACGCGAAGAAGGCACGCTCTCCCCGATCATCGAGCTCCGGCAGCCCTTCGTGGACTGCCAGGAGGATCTCCTGGACCACGTCCTCCGGGTCGAACAGCTCCCGGAGCTTCGGAGAGAGGCGCGCCGCGACCCACAGTACGAGGCGCGGTCCCAGCCGTTCGAGCAGGAGGGACGCCGCGCTCGTGTCGCCCCCGCGAGCGAACTCCACGAGGTCGCGCGTCGAGGAGAACTGGCGCGTGGCACCAAGGTCCTCCTCGTCTCCCGAACGGTGCGCCTTGCCCTGTTCCACAGGGGCGATTGCCGCAAACCGCCCGGGGCATTGTCAACGAATCGCCCCCCGGGATGTCCGGGATGGGCGCCTGCCGGAGGCCCCAGCCGGGGCGATCAGAGGGCGGAGGCGATCGAGAGGATCTCGTAGCGATGGACTTCGCCGTCGATCTCCACGGGGACCGTGTCGCCGGGTTTCTTGCCCATGAAGGCGAGTCCCACCGCGGCGCGGTAGGAGTAGATCCCCCGCTCCGCGTCGGCATCCCAGGGGCCGAGGAAGCGGAACTGCATCTCCGTACCGGCGATCCCGTCCCGGACCCGGACCATGCTGCCCACCGTGACTTCCCTCGCACCGGCCATCTCCGGCCGGATGACTCGGGCCTTCGCGATCTCGGCCTGCAGGGTATTGGCGCGCTCGGTCATCCGCTCGCGCCGCTCGAGGTTGCCCTTGTACTCCGCGTTCTCGGAGAGGTCCCCCTCCGCAGCGGCCCGCCCGATCGCCTCGGCGATCTCCGGCAGGACCTCGTTCACCAGCCGGTGCAGTTCGGTCCGCTTGCGCTCGACGCCGGCGTGGGTGGTCCAGATCACGTCGGTCAACTCCCAGGGCGGGATGTCCCGGGCGAAGAGCTTGGGGTGGACTTCGGTAAGCACCGTGGTGAGCTGCCCGCGGAAGTCGTCCGAGAAGCCGATGCAGCGCGGCAGCGTGTCGGCCACCTTCTTCGCGCCTTCCAGATCGGTGGACCGGAGCGCGGAGCGCATGGACTCGAAATCGCGGGACGACAGCATCGACCGGATCCGCTGGTACATCTGCTTCTCCGGTCCCGAGGCCCGGCAGGCGCGGTCCGCGGCGAGGAAGACCTGGGCGAGAAGGCCCGGCCGGTCCGGTCCGCCCCGCTCCACCGGCAGTCCCCCGGCGGCGGTGTCCTTCCAGAGCCAGAGAAGGGCGCCCGTGAACCGCGATGGAGCGGAGAGCACGGCCCGGGCGCCCTCCAGGAGGGCGTCTTCCCGGCCCGCGGCCCGCAGATCCCGCGCGATCTCCTCGCATACTTCCGGCGTGCTGGCCGGCAGCGCCGCGACGAAGAAGGAGACGAAGTCGTCCGGAAGACGGCGGCGGACGAGGGCCAGC
>JALOQY010000006.1 GCA_025459285.1 Planctomycetota bacterium
AGGCGGGCGGCGGCGTCCGTCCTCTCTTCGCATGAAGACCGGGGACGGCATGCTCGATCGGCTGGTCCGGCTCGCGGAGGGCGCGCGGTCCGGCGGACGGCCGGAGATGGAGGCGCTCCTCGCGGCCTCCGCCGGCCTCGCCCACGCCGTCGCCCGGGCGAAGCTCGGCGATACGGTGGACGCCGAGGAGGCCGCGGTCACCGCCCTCGCGCGCGTCGCCCAGCGGCTCGGCCAGCTCGGCGATACGGCCACCTACCCCCGGTGGCTCGCCCGCATCGCCGAGCGGTGCGCGATCGACGAGGCCCGGAGCCGGCGGCGGCTTCCCGGTCCGATCCGCGGGGAGCCGCCGGACCGCGCGGACGGTCCGGCCGCCGTGGCGGCCGCGGCCGAAGAAGCCGCCCGCGTGCGGCGCGCCATGGCGGCGATGGCCCCGCGCCTTCGCGCCCCCCTCCTCCTCTCCGTGGTGGAGGGTCTCCCCTACCGGGAGATCGCCCGACTCCTCGGGACGGGTCTCGCCACCGTTTCCCGCCGGATCGAGCGGGCCCTCTCCGTCCTGCGCCGCGACGTCGGAGGTGAACCGTGACCCCCACCGTCCCCCCTCTCGTCCGCGAAGTGCTCTCCGCCTCCGCTCCCACCGCCGAAGAGCGCGTGGACTGGGCCCGGGAGGCCCTGGAGCGCGCCGGGACGCCCTCTCCGGCGCGCCACCCCGCAGCCCTCCGCCTCGTCCTCCCCGCGGCCGCTCTCGCCGCCGGCCTCGCCGTCCTGCTCTTCCTCCTCCCGCCGCCGGATCGCCCGCTGGCGCCCGCCACCGCGCCGCCCGATATCGCCGGGGAGCGGGCCCGGAACGAGGCGGCCCTCGCGTCCGCCGAGGTACAGGGCCGCCTGAAGGAGGCCCCCGCGGGCTCCTTCGCCGCGATCGCCAGCGGGAAGCTCGTCGCGCTGGAGACCGACCTCGCGCGGGTGGAGGCCGTGCTCACCGCTCTCGACCCCGCGCCGGCCCACGCCTTCCTGTTCCCCGTGGGGCGGGAAGGCGACCGGGTGAGCGAGACGACCTTCGACTACGAGGTGGTGGCCGGCTGCGGCTTCCTCGCCGAGGCGGGGCTCTCCATGGGCGGCGGCACGCGGGGCTGGACCTTCGCCCGCGAGGCGTCGGGGAAGTCCGCGGAGTTCCCGAGCGCTGACGGACGGCCATTCCTCCCGCTCAGCCTCGGCGACGGGGAGGGCGAGAGGGTGACGTTCCTCGTCGCCACCGGTTTCGGCGGGCCGCTCATCCTGCCCGACGGCATGATCTTCCCGCACTCCGAGATCCCGGGCCGGACGACGGTGAAGGGTTCGCTGGAGCGCGTCTACCGCCGCCACTACGTGCGCGCGAAGGTCTCCGAGTTGGACCTCGACCTCCACGTCGAGGCGCTCGGCGACCTGCTCACCCCCCTGCCCCCCTGGACCCTCGGGGGGGCGGAGTGGCCGGCCGTGGACGCGAAGCACATCGAGGCGGCAAAGACCGCCGGAAAGCGCCTCCTCCTCTTCGCGGTCTCCATCGGGACCGCCATCCCGCCGGGCCCCTGCGACGAGGAGGCGAACCTCTACGCCGGCGTGCTCACCGCCCGCCACCCCGCGCCGTGGAACCCCGTCCCCGGCCTCCCCTTCCCGGAGGGCGGCTTCCGGAACCCCGAGTTCGTGCTGTACGAGGCGGGCGCGAGCGGACCGGTCATCGCCGGCAGGCTCTCCCTCGCCGATGAGGTCACCGCCGCGGGGGTCGAGGAGTTCCTCCGCCCACCGCCACGCTGAGCAGCCTTCCGGGGCCGAGGTCGTTCTCGGCAGAGTGACCAGGTCACCCCGACGGGCTGCTAGGATCGAAGGTCCACCCGCCTGTCACGGAGCCCTGCATGAACCCGTCGACCCGAGTCCTCGTCCTGCTCGCCCCGGCCCTCGCTGCGGCGATCCTGTTGTCGGCGGCCCGGGCCGAGGAGCCCCCCGCCGCCGCGCCGGCGTTCGGCCCGGTGGCGGACATCTTCGACCGATCCTGCACCCACTGCCACGGCGGCGCCCGACCGGTGCGGGGGCTCTCGCTGGAGACCCATGCCGGGATCCTCGCGGGCTCGGCGAACGGCCCGGTCGTCGTGCCGGGGAAGCCGGAGGAGAGCCGGCTCCTCGCGCGGCTCGACGGCGCCGTCAAGCCGGTGATGCCCCTCGACGACGACCCGCTGTCGAAGGCCGAGATCGCGCGGATCGAAGCGTGGATCCGGGCCGGCGCGCCCGGCCCGCGCCCGGCCGCGCCGCCCCCCCCCGACTCCGACCCGCCTGCGCCGACTCCCGCGGGTCCCGAGGCGGCGCCTCCCGTCCCGCCCGGCCCCGAGCCGGCGCCTCCTCCCCCCCCACCGGCACCGTCCGGCGACGGGCCGGTGCTCTGGACGAAGGTCCGGCCGGTGCTGCGGGCCTCCTGCGTGCGTTGCCACCAGCCGAAGGGCATCCTCGGCGGCCCCCCGGAAGGACTGCGCTTCGACACGTACGAGGAGACCGTGGGAGGCGGGCGCGTCTCCGTGATCCCCGGCCGCCCCGAGGCGAGCCCGCTCGTCCGCGCGGTCAAGGGGAAGGTCCGCAAGCGCATGCCGCTCGACGGCCCGCCGTGGCTCGCCCCGGAGGAGATCGCCCTCCTCGCGCGCTGGGTGGAGGACGGGGCGCGGGGGGACGACGGGAAGGTCGCCGCGATGCCCACGGGGCGCGAGGTCCGGCTCTTCGGCGGCTTCGACGGGGCCTCCCGGGTGGACGGGGTCCCGATCGTCATCGACGCGGGGACCCGCCGCCGGGAGGGCGTCGCGGCGGGCGCCACGGTGGAGGTCCGCGCGACCGTGCGGGAGGACGGCACGCTCCATGCCGACCGGATCCGCACGCGCTGACCGCCGGCCGGAGTGGAGCGTCGTCGCGTGCTCCCCCGCGACCCGGTGAGGGGTCCTCCGTTCACGGACTTGACGCCAAAGGACGGTCGGGTTAGACTGGTACCTGCATGGAACCGTAATGGTTCCATCGGAGGTGCCGGCATGCCGGTGCTCACGATCAAGAAGATCCCGGATGACCTCTATGCCCGGCTCAAGGAGCGCGCCGCGCACCACCGGCGAAGCCTGAACCAGGAGATCATCGTCTGCCTCGACTGGGCGGTGGCCCAGCCCGCGTGGGAGGTGGAGGCATGGATCGGGAGCGCCGACCGGCTGCGTTCCCGCCTCGCGCTGCCGCCGGTGACCGACGCACGCCTGCGGCGGGAGAAGGCCGCCGGCCGGCCGTGATCGTCTGCGACACGAACCTCGTGGCGTACCTGTTGATCGGCGGGCCGCTCACCGATGTGGCCCGCGAGGTCCTGCGGAAGGACCCGGTCTGGGTCGCGCCGCCGCTGTGGCGCAGCGAATTCCGGAACGTCCTCTCGGGCTACCTCCGACGGAAGGAACTGGCGCTGCCCGACGCGCTCGACCTCGTCCGGCTCGCGGAGGATCTCCTCGCGCGGCGGGAGAGGGCGCCCTCCTCGGCCGACGTGCTCTCGATCGTCGCGCGGTCGGGCTGCTCGGCGTACGACGGCGAGTTCGTGGCCCTGGCCGAGGAACTCTCGGTGCGACTCGTGACTTCCGACCGCCCGCTCCTCCGGCGCTTCCCGGCCACCGCCATCGACCCCCGCCGCTTCCTCGCCGGGTGAGCCGGCCGCGCCGCCCGACGGGGCGGCGACAAGCGGTGGCCGCGCGGTCAGCGGGCGGCGGGTTCGAAGGTCGCGGGCTCCGCGGTGGCCAGGGCGGCGCCGGGGACGCGGATCGTGAGGGGGGCCGAATCGCGAAGGAGCCGGAGTTCCGCGGTCTCCCGCGTGGCGGCAAGCTCGACGAGGGCACGCCCCCGGGCGACGTTGTCGAACTCCTCCCCGTCCACGGCGAGGACGAGGTCGCCGGCCCGGAGGCCCGCGCGTCCGAGGAGGCCCTCCGCCTCCAGTTCGGCCACCCGCAGGGCGTCGCACCGCTCGGCCTCGAACCGGACGACGCCGCGCGCAGGCACCTCCACCTCCATCCGACCATCCTCCTTCCGACCATCGGCCAGTTCGAGGATGTAGCGGCCAGCCGGCAGCCCCGCAAACCGGCAGGTCCCCTCGCCCTGGTCACAATCGGACCAGGACGCGCACTCGCCGCCCGCCGCCGGGCGCAGCGTCAGGTCACCGGCGCCACGCCCGGGCACCTGCACGACCAGTTCGTGGAGCGGCGGCGCGGTCACGACCAGTTCGTTCCGCCCGGAGGCGAGGACCGCCGGCCACGACGCGAGTTCCCTCTCGTTCAACAGGAGACCGAGCCGCGCCGGCCCCGGCTGGAGCGGCCCGAACACGACCGGGCTCTCGAGTTCGAAGTCCAGGGCATCCTGCTCATGCGCCTCACTCTCGGGGGTCGATTCGAGCCGGAGCGTGAACAGGTAGCCGAGGTCCTCCGATCCGGCGAGCCCCTTCACCTCAACCCGGAGCCACGCCGGCTCGGCGAAGCGCACCGTGACCGCACCGCCGCGCGGGGGGAGCGGGACCTTCCGCGAGCCGAGACCGTCCGTCTTCACCCGGAGGAAGGCATCCGCGTCACAGTCCTCGCCAACCTGGAGAAGGAGCCGGACACCGGGTCCGGCGTGGACATCCCGACTGCCATGGCGTTTCTCCAGCCCCTCCGGGTCGGCCGGGGAGCGGACATCGACCCACGCCGAGAACACCGGACCTCCATCCGGTCCCTGGACGCGGACGGTGATCGCCTCTCCGGCGGGATCCGGGACGACCAGGTCCGTCTCGATCATGCCCTCGGAGATCGCGACCTCCAGGGAGACGAGATCCTGGACCGCGAGCAGGCAGGGGCCGGGGGGCAGCCCGGCGATCGCGTAGCGACCGGCCCCGGTGGTCTGGCAGGTTCCGAGCCGCCGCCGCGGCGACTCGCCGATGGTCCACGCCTCCACCTCGACCGACCGCAGGAGGAGGGTCGGAGGCAGCACCACGCGGCCCCGGACCCCGGCGAGCGGGGCGAGCGTCAGCGTGAGCGGCGGGGGCGCCTCGCCGGCCCGGAGGAGGATCCGGGCGGTCCCGGAGGCGAACTCTCGGTCCGCGCCGGCCACGGCCCGGATGTCGAAGGAGCCCTCGGGGAGCGCGACGTGCGGCGCGTCGGGCCGCCAGGTCCGGAGGAGCGGCTTCTCCTCCGAGGACCGGAGGCGGCAGGACAGCTCGGCCTCCGCGGGCGCGCCGCCGTCCGGCCGGCTGACGAGGACCGACAGGACGACCCGCGGGCCGGCGGTCTCGACCACCGGCACGACCGGCTCCGGGGTCTCCGCCGGCGCGGCCGTTACCCGGGCGGCGGTTCGCGGCCCGGCGGGCGGCGCCGGCTCCGGCGATCGCCGGGCGGCGAGGAGGCCGGCGGCCAGCCCGGCGGCGAAGGCCACCGGCAGGAGGAGGGCGGCGCGACGGGTCACGGGGTCACCTCGCCACCGGTTCGAACCGGCCGTCGCGGAGGATCGCCCCCGGGACCATGAGGTCGATCCTCCGCCCGCCCCGCAGCACGCCGAGCGTGACCACGGACCCCGTGAAGGCGAGATCCAGGAGGGCCCGGGCCTCGCGCGCGGTGCGGAACTCCCGCCCGCCCACGGAGATGACGAGGTCGCCGTCGAGCAGGCCGGCCTCCGCCAGACCTCCGTCCTCCGACGCCACCGTGACCCGCAGGGCGTCGCGTCGATCGGCGGCGAAGCTCACCGGCCCCGCCGCCGGGAGGGTCAGTTCCATTTCCCCGTCAGCCGGACCGGCCCCGGTGAGATGGAGGCGGCAGGGGCCGGCGGGCAGTCCGGTGAACACGATCGGCTCTCCGTCCGCGACCGTCGCGGCTTCCTCGCACCAGGTTTGCGGCTCGTCCTGATACCAGACCGTCAGGAGTCCCGAGGTCGCCGAAGGGGGGAGTCGCACCTCGAGGTCGAAGACGACGGGCATGCGGAGCGCCACGTGGTTCTCACCGGGCCGGAGGTCGGAGCACTCCTCGGCGACGAACCCTCCGTTCGTCCAGGCGGTGATCCGGAGCGGCCCGGGTTCGAGCGGACCGAAGCGCTGCGGCGAGGCGGCGGAGTCGACTCCGCGCCGGTCGATCGTCCGCCAGTTCCCGTGGTCCCCGGCGCCGCGGAGCCAGATCCGGTGGACCCCGGGAACCGCGCCGTAGTCGACCTCCAGGAAGACCGGCTCGGTGAACCGCACGCGGACCTCCGGGGCGTCCGGAGGCACGGGGACGCGCCGTTCGCCGAGGGCCGGCGTCGAGACCCGGATCGTGCCGTCGTCTCCCCCCGGCCGCGGGGCGAGGAATCCCCCGTCGGGGAGGCGGAGGAGAGGCACCGGCCGGCCGCGTCCGGCCAGGTCGAGCGCCGGCAGGGCCCGGCCCAAGGGGTCCTCCGCCCGGAGCACGAAGACCCCGGGAGGGATGTCGGGGCCCACGACGAGGTCCCGCTCGGCGAGTGCCTCCCCGATGTCGGCGTTCACGCGGGCCAGGACCATCGAGGCCGCCTTGACCTCGATCGTCGCCGGACCCGGCGGGAGGCCGGCCAGGACGTAGCGCCACCCGCGCTCCGGTCCGGTCGTGACGCAGGAGTTCCCCTCGACGTGGGAGACCCGGATCTCCCCGGCGGACCAGCCCTCCGGGAGCACGACCCGCCCGCGAAGGCCGCGCGACGCGACAAGGCGGATCTCCACCGGGGCCGGAGTCTCGGAGGGGACGAGCAGGACGAGCCGGGACTCGCTCCAGAAGTCGCGGTCGGCGCCGGCCGAGGCCTCGATCTCCCAGAGCCCCTCGCCGAGGAGGAACGCCGGGTCCGCGGGGCTCAAGGAGTGCTCGCGAACGGTCCATGAGGGCCGGTGTCGCACGCCGTGGAGCGTGGCCCGCTCGGCCGTCGCCCCGTCCGGCCACAGCACGCGCACCGGGAGCGCGATCGGGGGATCGGCCACGAGGGCCACCGTCCCGCCCGGTTCCACCGGCTCACCCCCGTCGTCGAGGAGGAGTCCCGGCCGGTCGGTCTCGAAGCGGTAGCCCGATCCGGCGAGTCCCCCGATCCGGAACCACCCGTCCTCCGCGGTGACCGCCTCGCCGCGCGGACTTCCCGCGACCACCGGCACCGCGATGAGGTGGAGGCCGGCCACCGGCGAGCCCCGGCTGGTGTGGACGCGCCCCGTGATGGCGCCGGCGCGCGCCGGGTCCGGCGCGGCAACGGGCGCGGCGGCGGGCGCGGCCGGAAGCAGCGCCCGATCGGCGGGTGGATCGCCGGCCCCCGGCTCCGGCGCGAGCGGCCCCCGGCGCTCCCCGCGCGGCCCCTCCCCCGAGCCGGCGGCGAACCCGATCGCCGCGCCGGCCGCGAACATCGAAAGGAGAAGGAGTGCCGTCCGCGTCATGGATGTCCCGAGAATAGCCCGCGGGGGGCAGGAGGGCAACGACCCGCGCGCGCCCGGAGGTCAGAGCTCCGGCGCGCGCCGCCCCGCCCTTCCGTACAACATCGCGAGCCGATCGAAGTTCGCGCGGAAAACCGCGGGGTCGAAGACCGAGGAGGGCGGGTCGGCGAGGACTTCGGCGGCCCGGTGGCCGACGACCTCCGGCTCCGGACAGGCGGGCGAGGTGACGATCGCCTCGATGTCCTGCCAGTCCGTCGCCGAGCCGCGCGCGAGCTTGTCCATGAGCCGGTCCGCGAGCGCCGGGACCAGGAACCGCGCATGCCGGGCCGTGAACCCGGCGAGGGGTACGGCCCGGTCGCGCCACCCGCGCGCCATGGAGACGAGCCCGGCGGGGACCCGGTGCGAGTGGACACCGGCTTCGGTGACGACGTTGACGAAGAGGTCACCCGCGCGGTCGGCGACGAAGTCCAGGTCCTGCGTGGCCCGGCGGGAGATGCCTTCCAGCACGAGCGTCCCGGCGCCGACGAGAAAGATATCCGGCGGCTCGGGCAGCGAACCGGCCCGTTCGTCGATCTCGGCGAGGACGCGCCGGAGCTCGTCGACCAGCTCGTCGCTCATGCCGCCACCGGCCCCGGCAGGCGATCCAGGTACTTCCGCTGGAAGGCCGCGTAGTCGGAGAAGGCGAGGACCTCGACCACGCCCCACCGATCGCCGAAGATCGAGGACGGCAGCGGTGGAGCGGGGGACCGGAAGAGATCGATCCGCCCGGGGAAGGCCGCGGGTTCGAGGCCGGCGATCCGGCGGGGCCAGTCGGGCGCCCGGGCAATGCCGGCTCCGCCCCGGAGCAGCCCGAGGCAGCGGCCGATCTCGCCCAGGTAGGCGACCCGGCGCCGGTCCTCGCCGGACCACCCCTCCCCGAGGACGACGGGCGCGTCGAGGAGCGAAAGCCAGAGCGGGGTCGCCACGACGAGCCTCGCGTCCCCCGCCGCAAGGACGGTGCGGAGGATCGAAGCGGCCGCAAGCGACTCGTCCCCGGACAGCTCCGGACCCGCGAGCAGGGGGATCCGGAAGCCGTGGCAGAAGTGTCGGACGACCGCCTCCACGAGCGACATGTCCACACTCTACCCCAGCCCTTCCGGGTACCGCAATCAGGGAGTCGCGAAACGCCGGCCCGGCCCGTCGCCGAGAGGCCTCCAACAGCGTGAAGTCTCACGCCGACGGGCTGCCATAGCAGAACGTTCAGCCAGCCCGAGTCGACTGCCGATGGGCCGCTTCGACGCGATCCGTCAGCGGCAGAAATCGCGGATGAGGGCTTCCAGTTCCTCCGTGCTCGCGGTGTCGAGGAGCTGCGCCGCGCCGGCCCGGATCCGCGCGAGGTCGAGCTTCCCGGCCTGCGCCGCGAGCATCGCCTTGATGTCCTCGATGTCCTTTGTCAATCGTGGCATGGCGTGGAAGTTCCGGGCGATGGCCCCTCCGTAGGAGCGCGTGACCCCGTGGCGGTCGAACAGCTCTTCCAGCCACGAGATCACGTCACTGATCGTCCGCGAAGGCATCGGGACCTCCTGCCGCGGCGGCGGCCTCGTCGAGGAGTCGGAGGTAGCGGGGATTGCGGCGGATCGGGTTCAGGTGCCAGTCCGCCCGGATCTCCCGGATGATCTGCTCGGGGCTCTTCGTGCGCTGGAAGGCGAGGTACATCTCGTAGAGGTCCCGCATCGCGACCCACCGCTCGGAGTCCGTGAGCCTTGCGGACAGCGCCGCTTCCTCCCGGTAGTGGATCCAGTCCGCCTGCGTCCGGTCCATGGAGCAACGTCCTACTCCGTCGTGGCGCGGATGAGGATGTCGAAGGTCGAACGTCGCCCGCGGGACCCCATGGAGGATGGCGACGATACCGCCGATCAGCAGGCGGTTTCGGTGGTGAAACCGCCTCGGTCGTCGGGTCCGATCCCGGTGAAGGCGTCCGTGAGCACTCCGCGCGACCGGTGCCCTCGAATCCAGGGGCGGGTCCGGCGGGGATCGCTTAGGGTGTGGCGGATGTGGACCGGACATCGAGGCATGCGGAACACATTCCTCATCTTCGCAGTCCTCACCGCAACCGGCGGCTGCTCCATCAGCCGCGATCGGGTTTGGGTGCTCGCCGGTCCGGAGAGGCCGCGCCGCGAGTTCCGTGTCTGGGCCCAGGAGTCCGAAGAAGGCGGCGACCTCTCGGTCGACGTGATGGAGGTGGTCCGCTACCCGGCCGCCGGAACCGCCGACCTCCGGGAGGTGCTCGTGGAGGAGCGCCTCGACTGGAGCCTCTCGGAGAAGCTCCTCGCCCCGCCGGTGGCCGTCGCGGCGATCCCCGTGGCGCTCGCCGCGACGCCGGTCGTCACCGTCCTGCTGGCCATCGAGAACTCCCGCCACCCGCCCTGGGAATTGATGCCGATCGGCGTGCCCCTCGCTGGCCCCTTCTTCGCGGTCGGATACCTCGCGAGCTTCGCGGCGTTCCCCGTGTCGCTGCCTCCTTTCACCCTGCCCCCGTTCGGCTCTTCCCGCGAACGGCAGCGGTTCCGGCCGGTCGGACCGGTGCGTCCGACCCGCGCGACGGTGGATGCGGGCGAAGCCGGCTTCGACGTGGTTGGCGCTCGAGTGCGTGTTCGGAGTGCCTCCCCTCCGGACGCGCCCTGGAGCGACTGGCAGGAGACGGACTGGTATGGGTGCGTGGAGCCCAGGGTCCAGGGTCTCGATCCGGTTCCGCCGGGCACGGCACTCCTGGTGGAGGTCGAGACGGAGACCGGGCTCCTCCGCTTCCCGGTGACCGTCCACGAGCACTTCGGCAGCCATGAGGGTCGTCCGCCGCGTCTCCGATCCTGCTGGGAGCGGAAACGGGAGTGAACGCGTCCGCTTTCCGCGTCGACCCCGGCTGCTTCGGCCTCATCTCCGGCGAAGCCCGGACGCCGGAGCGAGGCGGCGGTAGGATGGAGGATGGCATCGACCATGCGGACACGACCACTCATCGTGGCGACGGCGGCGGTTCTCGTGGCGCTCCTCTTCTTCATGTTCTTCATGGCGCGCCGCGCGGGAGAGGGCCCCTCGCCGCCCGCGGCGCCGGCGCCCGCCGCCGGGGAGCCCGCCGCGGGGCCGGCGGCCGGCCCGGAAACCGGGGGCGGAGAGACTCCCTCCCGGGCGGAGGCGGTGCCCGTCGCGGGCTTCGTCCGGGACGGCGAAACGGGCCGGCCGCTCGCGGGCGTCCAGGTCGAGTGGTCCTCCGACGACCGGGGCGGCGCGGCGCGGACCGGGGAGGACGGCGGCTTCTCCTTCGCCGTCCCTCCCGACGACAACCGGGGGGCGTGGCTCCTCGCGCGCGGCCCGGACCTCGTCGCGAGGGGGAAGTGGATCTCCCTCATCGGGCTTGCCGAGGGCGTCGCGCGCCCCGTCCTCTTCCTGTGGTCCGTCGCCGCCCGCCTCCCGGGTCGCGTGGTCGACCTCGACGGCCGGCCGGTGGAGGGGGCCTGCGTCCTGATGGACGGGGTTCGGCCGCCCTTCGTCTCCGACACCGCGGGACGCTTCGGACCGGTGGCGGTGGGCGCGCGCGGCGCGGCGTTTCTGGCCTGGCACCCGCGGTACGCGCTCGCGGAGGGCGAGTTCGATTTCGGGGACGAGGCGCTCCCCGCCGAACTCCTCGTGGAGATGGGTCCCGCCGACCTGACGCCGGGCGTGGTCGTGGACGAGGGGGGCCGGCCGCTGCCCGGCGCCGAGGTCTTCGAGAACCTCCATCCCGAGCGGCTCGTCCTGACCGCCGCCGCCGACGGGACCTTCCGCTGGCCGCTCGCCCCGGCCTCGGTGCTGAAGCTCGAGGGACGCGCCGGCTTCCGGGGCGGGGACGCGTGGGCCTTCACCGGGGCGCTGGTCCGCCTCGTGCTCCGCCCCTTCGAGCGCGGCCGCCGGCCGATCGCCGCGCCACAGCCGCCGCCTTCTCCGCCTCCGCTTCCCGGCCCGCCGGTGACGCTCGTCGTCGCGGTGTTCGACCCGGAGGGCGCGCCGGTGGCCGGCGCCGACGTGACCGCACAGTGGAGCGCCCCGGAGCCGGCCAGGGCCTTCGGCCGGACGGACGGCGAAGGCCTCTGCCGGTTCACTTTCCCCTCGGAGGTCCCGCTCGATGTCGAGGCCGTCCGTCCCGACGGCGGCGCCGTCTCCCAGGTCGGGAGGCTCGCCGCGGAGCCTCCGGAGCAGCGCTGGGAGTTCCGATTCCGGCGCCCCTCCCCGCCGCGGGAGGAGCCGGTCCCGGTCGGGACCGTGGCGGGAAGGGTCCTGGACGCCGCGGGCCGCCCGGTCCGGGGGGCCTGGGTGGAGGACGAGGACGGGGAGGAGTCCACGGTCACCGACCTCCGGGGCCGGTTCGAGTTGCCCGTCTTCCGACCCACGGTGACGCTGCGCGTCGAAGCGACGGGGTATCCGGAGATCCTCGTCCGGGTGGCGGCGGGGAGCTGCGACGTCCTCGTCCGGTTCCCGGCGCGCGGGGCCATTCGCGTCCGTCTCGTGGCTCCCCCGTCGGAGCGAGGGGGACCGGAGTTCGCGGGCTACGACGCCCCGGCAATGGACGACGCGGGGTTCAGCGACTACGATTATGGGACGCTCCTCGACGAGGGGGACTCGGTCCGCATCGACTGCCCGGCCGGCGTGTGGTGGATCGCCTTCCGTGTCGAGCCCGGCGCCTTCGTCCTCTTCTCCGGCGTCACGGTGCGGGCCGGGGAGGAGACCCCGTTAACCTACGACTTCCCGTCGCCGGGGACCCTCACGGTGCGGGTGTGCGGTCCGGACGGCGAGCCCGTTCCGCACGCCCTGGTCACGATCGCGGAGACCGGCGGCGAGATGGGGGCGACCGGCCGGGACGGAGTCCTCGTGGACGACTCGGCCGGGGGCGGCGAGCAATGCCCCTGCGGAGTCCACGCACTCCGGGTGATCGCCGAGGGCTTCGCGCCGTTCGTGACGCCGGCGGTGGACCTCGGGCGGGACAACGAGGTGGAGGTCCGGCTGGCCCCGGGCGGGCGCGTCCGCGGGACGGTCGTGGACGGCGAGGGGGCCCCCGTCGGGGACGGGATCGTCGAAGTCCTCCCGGAAATCGGCATTCCCCTCTTCGAAGCACACCTCGACGACAACGGGACCTTCGAGATCGAGCAGACACTCGCGCCGGGGCCGGTCCGGCTGCGCTTCGACCTCCCCGGCCGGGACCGCTTCACGGAGACGGCGGAGGTCCGGGAAGGCGAGGTGACCGAACTCCGCGTGACGGCTCCGCCCCCGCGCTGACCGGGTTCGCCTCCGGCCACCGGACAGCATGACCGCGATCCGGCAGATCTCCATGCCGGCGATTCCCCGCGGCCGTCAAGGACGCGGTGACATTCTCCGCCCGGCGCCGCTCATCGCTCCCGGCCGGCCAGCCGGAGTTGCTCGAGCCTGGCCCGAAGCGGCGCCCAGTACCGGCGGTCCTCCTCCCGAACCGTCCGTTCCTCCGCGGCAAGCGCCTCAACGAGTCCGGCCGAGAAGCCTTGTCGTGCGAGGGCGAGGAGGGGTCGGCGCGTCATGAGAAGGCGGCAGGCCGCCGGGTGCTCCCGGCACGCCTCGCACAGCAGCTCGGGCGTCCTCAATTCGAGGAGCCAGAAGCGGACCCGCTGCGGGTTCGGATCCTCCCGGTTCTCGAGGAAGTGTCTTTCGAGGAGTCGCCGGACCATCGGCCAGTCCTTGTCCCGCTGGGTCTTCTTGGCGCGGACGAGGTCCGGCAGGGAGAGGAGATCCACCCGGAGTCCGTCGGGCAGCTCGATCCCGGTGCGCCGGCGCCAGAGGACCGGGAACGAGGCGACCCCTCGCATCTTCGAGAGAACGTCGATCCGCATCCCGGGCGCCTCCGCGTGCCGGCAGCGGAAGTGGACCGCGAGGCCCTCCCGAAGATGACCGAGTCGGAAGGGGGGCACGGCGATGACCGCTGCGTCGAGATCCCGGAGGGCACGGCCAAGCCGGGAGAGGTTCCCGGGGTCGGCGAGGATGGCGAGGTCGGTGTCGCGGCTAAACTCGGCCGCGCCGTAGAACACGCACGCCTGGCCGCCCATCAGGAGCGCCTTCACCCGGTGCTCGCGGATCGAAGAAAGGACTCTGCGTATCGGGCTCGGGATCAAGGGAGCCTCCCAACGCGAGGTAGTCCGCCCACAGTCTCTCGCTCGCGAGGAACCGCTCCACGGGCGTGAGCCGATACCACTCGGCCCACTCCTCGCCGACAAGGTCCTCGGGGCGGACGCGCTCCCGGGACGCGGGCGGCGGCCGGCTTCGGCGCGGGCGGGCGACTCGGGGTGAAGTCATCGCTGTTCATGGTAGGCGACGTCGCGACGCCCTGCAAGTGGTGCGGCGGGCGCTCCTCGATGCCGCACCGTGCCCGTGCTTTGACCCTGTTGTCCCGACGGCCTGCTAACATGTCCGGTTCGCTCCCCATGAGCCGACAGGAGGGTCCGCATGGCGGAACTCGACAGGTTCCTCACGTTCCTCAGCAAGCAGGGCGGATCCGACCTGCACCTGGTCTCCGACCGGCGGCCGATGATCCGCCTCCACGGCACCATGGTCGCGCTGAACATGGACCCTCTGGAGGCCGGGGCCGTCGAGAGGCTGCTGCTGGAGGTGATGCCGCACCGTAACACGCAGGAGTACCAGACGACGCGTGACACCGACTTCGCCTATGAGATCCCCGGCCTGGCCCGGTTCCGCTGCAACGTCTTCAGCGACCGGCACGGTCCTGGCGGCGTCTTCCGGATCATCCCCTCCCGGGTGCTCACGGCGGAGGAACTCGGCCTGCCGGAGTCGGTCAAGGCCTTCTGCCAGCTCCCCAAGGGGCTCGTCCTGGTCACCGGCGCCACCGGATCGGGGAAGTCCACGACGCTGGCCGCGATGATCGACCTCATCAACCGGACCCGCAAGGACCACATCATCACGATCGAGGACCCCATCGAGTTCGTGCACGAGAACAAGTCGTGCATGGTCAATCAGCGCGAGGTCAAGTGCCACACCGAGTCCTTCGCACGCGCCCTGCGCGCGGCGCTGCGCGAGGATCCGGACATCGTCCTCGTGGGCGAGATGCGTGACCTGGAGACCACCCACATCGCCATCGAGACCGCCGAGACCGGACACCTCGTACTCGGCACCCTGCACACGACGACGGCCGCCTCCACCGTGGATCGGCTCATCGACCAGTTCCCCACGGCTCAGCAGGAGCAGATCCGCACCATGCTCTCCACGAGCCTCAAGGGCGTGGTGGCGCAGACGCTGCTCCGGCGCAAGGACGGCAAGGGGCGCGCGGCGGCCTTCGAGGTGCTGATCGCGAACGCCGCGGTGCAGAACAACATCCGCGAGGGCAAGACGTACCAGATCCCCTCGATCCTCCAGCTCAGCGCCAAGCACGGCATGGTGTGCCTGAACGACTCCATCCTGCGACTGGTGATGGAAGACAAGGTCGCCCCGGCCGAGGCCCTGGCCCGGGCGGTGGACCGCGAAGACCTGCGGCAGAGACTGACCGTGGCCGGTTTCACAATCTAGGGAAAGCCGGCAGCCCGTCGTCGAGAGGGTCCCGTGCGCCTGAGGACTTGCGCCGGCGGGCTGCTGGCCGGACCGGAAGAACGGAGAGAATGATGCGGTTCACCGACCAGCCCCTCGAGCCCTTCGGCGAGACATTCCTCGATCTGGCCATCCCCACGCAGGTGTCGTTGAAATCGGCCCTCGTGTTCCGGATGATGAAGGCACTCTCGTCACGGCAGTGCCTGCCTCCGGAAGGCCATCCGCAGATCGAGCTCTGCTTCGAGGAGGCCCTCTCGAACGCCATGCTCCACGGAAACCTGCTCGACCCGAACCGCCGGGTCCGGGTGATCCTGTGCGCCGACGGCGAGCGATGGGGGGCCATCGTCGAGGACGAAGGCGAGGGCTTCAAGCCTTCGGACGTCCCGGCCCTCGATGACCTTTCGGCCCTCCTCCGGGAGACCGGCCGTGGCATCCGGCTGATGGAGGCGCACCTCGACGAACTGCTCTACAACCAGAAGGGGAACCGCGCGCTCCTGATCCGCCGCCGGCAGCTCCGGGCGGACCGCGAGGAGGTCCCGGCCGCCGTCGCCCGGGAGGAGGCTCCCGCCCCTGCCGAGGCGCCCTCCGAGCCGGTCACCGTCCTGCGGGACGGGGATGTGGACATCCTGCAGGTCAACACTCCGCGCCTGAGCGACCAGGCCGTGGACGCGTTGCGGCAGGCCGTGCGGGAGACCTCCAGCGCCCGTCTCCTGCTGGACATGGAGCGGGTGAGGTTCCTCTCCAGCATGGGGATCGGCACCATGGTCCACATCCACAAGGTCGTCGCCGGGAGAAAGGGCCGGCTCGTCCTGACGGGTCTCACCCCGTCCGTCCGCGAGACGCTCCAGGTGGTCAAGATGCTCGCGGCCTTCCGGACGTTTCCCGACCGCGCCTCCGGCCTCGCGGACCTGCGCCGAACGGAGGAGTGACGCGGCGGAGGAACTCCTCCGGCCGGAGGCCCGCCGGGGCGCGGTCCCCGGGCGGGAGCCGGGTCGACCGCGGTCGCTCCGGGGCCACGGGTCACCGGAGAGGCGCACCGGGATCACTTCCCGGGGAGCGACCAGTCGAGCGGGTGCTCCGGCGCCGCCGGAATTCGCACCGGCTCCTCGATCTCGATCCGCCGGCCCGGGTACTCCACGCTCACGTGATAGAGCCCGGGCGGGACGACCCCTTCGTAGGCCCCCTTCCGGACCCGGAACAACAGCGGGCGGAAGTGGTCCGGGGTGCCCTGAAGCGGCCCGAAGCCCACCCGGCCGTCGGCGAGGGGTGCGTCGCCGACCAGAACACGACCATGCACGCGCGTCACGTCGGGGATCCTGAAACGGCTCTCCGCCTCGACCCCTGCCGAGAGATCTACCTCCGCGATGCGGCCGGCCACTTCCGGCCGGGACTCGTCCTCCAGCGGGTCCGTGGCCATGATGCGATACCGGCCCGGAGGCAGGCGGGTCACGCGGGCGCGACCCTCGGCGTCAGTTTCCACGAGGACGTCGATCTCCGGGTCGTCGAGACCCGCGAGCCGGATCGGGTGGCCGCCCCGCGCCCCTGACGTGACGGGGTCCACGTGAAACGACAGGACCGCGGGCTCCGCGAGGGTCACGGTCTCCGCCCGCTCTTCGCCCGCGAGAAGCACGAATTCGAGTCGGGCCGACCGACCCTCCGCGTCCCGCGCGCGGAGGATCAGGCGCACCCCCGCGGGCAGGCCCGGGAATCCGCAGACACCCGCCCCGTCCGCGACGGCGTTGAGCCGCCCGGACCACGGTCCGGCGCGGCTGAGGGGCCGCGGTCCGCGCGGCGGAGCGACGGCCACGGACACTTCCGCACCGGCCACGCGGCCTCCCCGCCCGTCGCCGACGACCACGGCCAGCGATCCGGCCCGCACCACGCGGACCTCGACGGGCTCCGGCGAACCGCCCGCCGGGACCACCACGACCGGGGTCTCGGCCACCTCATATCCGGGCCGCGTGACCACCAGGCGGTACTCGCCGGGGAAGAGGTCCGGGATCGCGAAGGTCCCGTCCGGCCCGGAGGCCGGCAGCCCCGCCCCGACCCCCTCGAGCCCCAGCGGATGCGTGAGCCGCACGAGTCCCGCGGATCCCCCGGGAAGCAGCCGCAGCGCGGCCCCTTCCAGCGGGTCGCCGGTCCCGGCGCACGTCACGGTGCCGGCGAGCGTCCCGCGCACCGGCAGAGCCAGGACGAGGTCCGTGCACCCCGCCGTGACCCCCCTCAGAGCCGCCGACTCCGCGCCCGTCACCACGACCGCGTAAGGGACGTCCGCGCGGACCCCGTGAAAGTCGAAGTCGCCGCCCTCCCCGGACTCGGTGGCCAGGACTCCCGGCGCGAGGCCTTCCGGAGAGGAGCGCTTCCCGGTGCGGACATGCGGACTCCGGCCCTCTTCGAGGCGGGCCTCGGGTCGGCAGGTGATGCGGATCCCCGCCACGCCCCGCCCGGTGTCGTCGAGGACACGGCCGGCGATGGACGGCATCGCCCGAACGGAGATCGACACCGAGGCCGTCCGTCCCTCCTCGACGGCCACCGTGGCACTGCCCGCGCCGACGCCCGGCGCAGCCGCGAAGACCACGGCATCACCGGGGCCGAGGGGGCCGATCCGGAAGCCGCCGCCGGGCTCGGAGCGCACGGCGTCGTCGGGCCAGGCCCGGGGCAGCCCCTGCATCCCCTCCAGACGGTCGCGCGAATCCACGGCCACGATGCGGACCCGCGCGGCGACCTCCCGTCCGCCTTCATCGATGACGCGACCCGAGACGAAGCCGCCCCGGTACAGGACGACCGGCCCCACCGATGTCCGCTGCGACCGCCGTGCAACCACCCGGCGCGTGGTCGACCGCACGAAGCCCTCGGCGCGGGCGGCGACGCACACCTCGGCTTCCCGCATCGGAAGCGCCCCGCCGGCGAAACCCCGATCGGGCCAGCGGGGGCGGACGCGATCCCATCGCTCGAGGGTGAGGAGCCAGGCCCCGTCCGGCCCCGTGCGCGCGCACCCCGCCATCCCGGCGAGGTCCTGCGCCAGCACAAGGGCGCCCTCGACCGGCAAGCCGTCGAGATCGGACACCCGGCCGGTCAGTTCTCCCCAGCCCGCGTCGGCAGGCACGGCAACGGGAATCACCGAGGAAGGAACGCCGGTGCGGCCGATCGGTCCGGGATCGCGCCGCGCCGCCGTGACGATGAGCGCCACGCCCGCCGCGCAGACCAGCGCGGCGGGCAGGATCCTCCCGACACCGGCCATCGCCCTCCCTCACTGGACGTAGAGCATCTGGTTCCCGTACATGGAGTTGTCGTTCCAGTCCGCGTCGTCGAGCAGCGTCCCGCCCGAATCCGCAGGGTAGACCTCCACGTACCACCAGAAGCCGACGTCCGCCGTGCCCCACGGGTAGATGTAGACCGGCGTGAGGGGACTGGTCACCAGATAGCTGTAATCGTACGTGTCCATCGCGGCGTCCGAGTGGAGCACCCAGTAGATCGGCACCGTGTCGTAGATGTCCGCGTACTCGAGGATGCCGGTCGTGCCGTCCCCGAAGTAGTAAGCCATGCCCACGAAGACCGCCTGGTAGTCGCAGGCCGCCCCGTAGTTGAACAGCTCGATCCCGAGGGACGAGGTGTAGCCGCGGGTCACGACCGTCGGCTCGTCGAGGTAGACGATGCCGACGTCGAGGGCGCCGCCGGCGGTCCCGGAGGTGGCGCCGTAGGCCACGTTGCTGAGCCCGAGGAAGGCGAACGTGGCACTGTCGAACACCGCGATCGAATAGGCGTAGCGGCTGCCCGGAGCCACGTAGTCGTTGAAGGAGGAGGTGCCCTGCAGGAACTCGAGGACGATGTACTGCCCGTTCCGGAAGCCCTCCTCGCCATCCGAACGGAGGACGACGTACCATGGGTTGCCTGCCAGCGTGGTGAAGGAGAGTGCGATGCGGTCCGGATATGCGGTCCCGCCGCCGCTCGGGTTGCTGGCCGTGAGGGTCACCGTCTCCCCGCCGCCGCCGGCCGCCGTCGAGCCGGTCGTCGTGGCGTAGGGGCCGAGCGCCCCGCCGGTGCCCACACCCGCCAGGCGGTACTGGTACGTCGTGTCCGGCTCCACCGCGAAGTCCTGATGGTGGAACACGTCCGCCTGCGGCGTCGCGATGACCTGCCAGGCCCCCGATGTCGCCTGCCGCTCCAACTGGAAACCCGCGGCCTCCGGCAGCAGGTTCCAGCTCAGGGCCACGTAGGCGGTGGAGACCCCGTCGCTGGCATCGAAGCCGGTCGGCGCTCCCGGCTCCCCGCCTCCCCCGCCCCCGCCGTTGGGGCCATCCACCATCGACCACGCGCCGAGAAAGATGCTCTGCATCGCCGGGTAGGTCACCCAGACGAAACCCGAATCCCGCCAGTTGGGCCCCCAGGAGTTCGCCACCCGGAACGCGCCACCGCCATGGTTGTCGTCGTAGCCGACGATCGCGATGGCGTGCCCGCCCTGGTTCGGTCCCACCCACTGCGTGTAATCGCCGCTGCCGTTCATGAAGGAGCTGTCGACCTCGATGCCGAACACCAGGGGACCCGTGTTCGCGAGGTACTGCTTCATGGCCGAAAGGCTGAACGTGGCTCCGTAGTAGCGATAGTCGACGTTCTTGTAGTTCGCGGCGCTGGCCAGCGCCGCGGGTGAGGGTTGCGTCTGGAAGTCGAGATCGCTGTAAGGCATGTCGGCCAGGGTGGCCGCGCCCTTGTCGACCATGAGCTGCATGGCCTCGGAGGGATCCGACCCGTTGTCCTGCCCCCCGTTGATCTGGTTGTAGACGAACGCCGGGCTGAAGCGCCCGCTCGTGACGCCGAGGTTCCAGCCGGGGTTCGAGCGCTTCTCCCAGCTCGTCTTGACGTTGTACGCCGAAGCCCAGCCGACGCAACTCCCCTGTCGCCCCTGGTCGCCGATCGGCGGCAGCGAGTCGGCCCAGGACACCGAGGCGGGAAGACCGTCGGCGCCGAGCGCGAGGCGGAACGGGACGTCGTCGGTCGCATCCCGCGTCACCGCCGTGAAGCCGAGGCGGAACTCCGCCTCGCCCGGACCGATCTCGAAGTGGTCCGGGCCCTTGAGTTTCGTCTTCGCACCGGTCACCGATACGAACATGGTCTGAGCCTTCGTCACGACCGGCGGCTCCCCATAGGCGGTGAACTTGATGCTCAGTTTCGGGAGGGCCTTCGGGAGGGTGCGCACCGTGTACGTCGACAGGCCCTTCGCGACGTTCCGTTTCTCCAGAACGACCACGTCCGCGGTGGAGGCGTCGAGGAGGACGACCCGGCCGGTTCCCTGGAACTTCTTCCCGGTGCCCGACGGATCGTCGAGACCGTCGATCTCCACCCGGTCGATGGCCGTCCCCGGCTCGAACACCAGGGTTCGTGGCGGCCGGTCGGCGGCGAAGGCCGTACCGCCGGACGCCAGGGCAAGAACCAGAGCGACCCAGCCCCAGAAGCGCATGTCTCGCCTCCTTCCCTCGACACCCGGGCAAGCACGCGGGATCGACGAGTTGATCGGCCCGACAACCGGGAACATCTTACCGGGTCCCGGGCGCTTGTCGAGAGTGTCGTGGGTCTTTCCGCGAGACCGGGACCGTGGCTCGGGCGGACGGTCAGCCCGGACCGCGGCCGGTCCGGAGGCCGACGACGATGTTCCCGATGGTCCGGGCCTTCGCGGCCTGCGGGTCCGCGAGGGAGAGGTCGGCAACCATGGACCGGAGGAGGGCAAGGAGCTGGCGCCCCCAGGCCGACGCACGATCCACCGTGACCATCCCCCTCGCGTCCAGGGTATCCCAGCCGGCGTCGAGGAGGTCGCGGGGAATCGCCGCGGCCCAGTCCTTCAGGGTGGCGGCCGCCGGGGCGTACTGCGGTTGTGTCAGGCCAACCCCGGACGCGATGCGGCTTCCCATGCGCCGCAGGAGGTCGTCCTCGTCCGCGAAGGTGAGGGTCTCGATCCGCTGGCTCAGCGCCATCGCGGGGGAGAACAGGTCGAGCCGCACCCGGTCCCGCGTGGGCTCCGGCCGGAGCGTCGCGGCCTGGGCCGCGGTGAGAGAGGAGAAGGCGCTCGCGTAGAAGTCCTGCTTCAGGGCCAGATCGTCGAGGAGCCGCTCGAGCTCGAAGGTCTCGGGGCCGTAGCTCTCCTGCCGCCGGACGTCGCGAGCGAGGTAGTCCCGGCCAAGGGCGAGGAACCGGTCCTCCTGCGCCGCGTCGAGCGGGAGCCCGGCGGCGGCGAGGGTGGCGGCGACGGCGTTCAGGGCGAACGGCGCGCTGGTGAACTTGTCGCCGACGGCCCGGCCCGGAAGGTAATCCCGGATCTGGATCGCCGCGGCAAGGACCGGGCTGTTCAGCTTCTGGATGGCCGTGCCAGCGTCCTCCGGCAGGCCCTCGCCCCGCAGGATGCGCGGGGCGCCGTCATCGAGGATGCGGAGCATCCGGTGGAGGTTGCCGCCCACGGTCGCCCAGTCCACCTTGCGGAGCGCGCCCTCGTAGTCGTCGGCGAAGAGGACCGGCCGGGAGGCCTCCGGCCCCTCCCGCGAGGCGCCGGCGCCGCCGGAACCGTCCGGCGCGCCGCCACCGGCCCCCGCCGCTGCTCCGCGACCGGAGCGCCACTCGCCGGAGGCCGCGTCCTCCACTGGTGGCAGGGTCCCCGAGAGCGCCGCCTCGGCCTCGCGGTACCGGGTCGTCGCCTCCGCGAGCTTCCCCGAGAGGAGATGTTCCGATTCCGTGAGCCGCGCGACTTCGGCCCGAAGCTCGGCTTCCCTCTCCGGGGCTTCCGCCGGCCGCGACCCGGAAACGGGCGCGCCGAGCTGACTGCCGGCCAGGAAAGCCAGCACGCCGATCACCGGGATCGCGAGAAGCAGCACGTTGCGGCTCACGGTCTCCGTTCTACTCCACTCCCGGCCCGATCTCCCCCCGGAATTGCCCCGCGGGGATCAGGCTCTCACGGCCGGCTCGCGGCAGACAGGCCCGGGGCGCGAGGTCCAGAGCCTCCGGGGAGAGTGCGGGCCGGTACAATGCGCGGATGGAGTCCTGTCCAGCAGAACACGCGACCAGGCCCGGGAGAGGTGCGCCGTGAACCGGCCGGCGCCGGCGGGACCGCGGGCGTGGCGATCCCGGCGGGTCGTGGCGGTCCTCGTCCTCGCGGTCGCCGCGCTGATCCTGACCGTCGCGCTCCGGTCCGGCGATCGGCACGCGCCGGCGCCTCCCCCGCCATCCCCGGTCGAGCCGGCAGACCCCGGGGAGACGGCGCGGACGGAGGGCGCGGCGCCGGCGGACCGACCGGCCAGGCCTTCCTGCTGGCGCCTGGCCATCGAGGTTCTCGACACTGCCGGCCGCCCGGTGGCCGGGGCCCGGGTCCGGTTCATCGGTCCCGCCCACTACACCGAATCGGAGGCGGACGCCTGGGAGGTCCACGCGGAGGCGGAGACCGGCGCCGATGGCCTCGTCTCGCTCGATGCGATCGGGAGCGGACTCCTCGACGTCCGGCCGGCCGGCGGTTCCCTGGCCCCGGCCCTCGTCACGGGGCTCTCGCCTCCGCCCGGGGGCGGACAGCGGCTCACCGTGCGCCTCGAGCACGGACTCTCCATCGCCGGCACGGTCTTCGCCCCCGACGGCCGGACGCCCGCTCGCGCCCGGGTCCGGGCGGTGGCGATGCACGGCCCCGTCAGCCTCGACGAGCCGGTGGAGGCCGAGACAGAAGCCGGCGGGGATGGCCGGTTCCTCCTCTCCGGCCTGCCGCGCGGCCGGTTCGCGCTCGATGCCTGGCCGGTGGAGAACCCCGACCTCCGCGAATCCGGCCCCCCGGTCGTGGCGGAGGCCGGCACGGACGGCGTTGAACTCCGCCTGCGGCCGTTCGCGCTCCTCGAAGTGGTCCTGCACGTGGGGGGGGATGGTCCGCCCGAGCTCGACGCGGCGGATTTCCGGGTGGAGGACCCGGCGGGACACCTCGTCGCCTCGGTCGAGGATCTCGACGCCCACGAGACGCCGCGCTTTCGCCTGCCGCCGGGAGAGACGTATCACGTAACGGGCTTTTCGCCCGGCTGGACGCAGGCGGGCGACGGCACCGTCGAGATCGGACCGGAGGAGTCCCGAAGGACGATCGTCCTCCCCCTCCGCTGGACGGGCGGTTCCACCGCGAGACTTCGCCTGTTCCTTCGCGACGAGGGCGGCGCCCCCGTCGAACGTGTCGGCTTCGGCTTCCGGCGGGAGGGAGCCGTGCGCGGGGTCCGGGCCCGGCACTGCCCGGAGGGGGTGCTGGACGTCGCCCTCCCCCCCGGGAAGTGGTCCCTCCGGGTCGAGCGGCCGGCGGGCGACCCGGCCCCGCTCGCGCCGTATCTGCCCGAGGAGTTCGAGCTCTCCCTCGCTCCCGGGGAGGGCGTGGAACGGGAGGTCTTCCTGCGGACCGGGGGCTTCCTCCGCGTGCTCCGGCCCCATGGCGCCGTTGTGTCGATCCATCCCGACCCGTGGGAAGCGCTGTGGCAGGTGAGACGGCTCGACAGCGATCGGCCGGAGATCCTGCCACCGGGGACGTGGACGCTGGACCTGCACATGGGCCTGGAGGAAGCCGTCTCGCGTAAGGTCGAAGTCCGCCCCGGGGAGATCACCGAGGTGGACTTCCGCTGAACGTCCCCACCGCTTGCGACGCCCGGAGGAGACCCGCCAGACTACCCTCCGCCGGCCCCGGGCCGGACCCGTGGAAACGCCCCGCGGATGGCCCCCGGGTGGAAGAGCACGGCACCGGTGGCGAGGTCGGACCGCAGGCGCCCGACTTCGCCCGCATGGAGGGTGCCGTCCGGTCGGAGGACGCATTGTCCGACCCGCTCCGGAGGAAGCGCGGCCACGATGTCCCTGGCGTCCGCGAGCATCCCGTGCCACGCACGGCCGAGGGCCCCCGCGTCAGGCGGAGGTCCGGCGAAGGACAGTTCCGCGACTTCGGCCCCCGAGTAGCGCGCGCGGGCCGCCTGTTCGAGGATGGAAGCCGGGCTGTAGCCCGGGTCCTTCCCGCACGCCGCCCAGGCCAGGAATCCCAGGGGCTGGATCCGGTCATGGCAGGCGATGAGATCCACCCAGTCCCGGACCTCCATCCGGCCCACGAGGGCGAGGGTCTTGTTCGTGGCGAGATCGAAGGGGTGCAGGACCAGACCAAGGTCCTCGTCGCGAAGCAGCGGGAAGAAGCGATAAGCGCTGTCTCGCACCCACTGCACGAGAACCGTCGAGCCACCCTTTCCGACGACGGCCTCCACGAAGGTCGGGCGCTCGCGCAAGACCTCGACATCGTAGCCGTTCGCCACGAGGAGGCCCCGGTCGGCGTCCCAAGTCGCGGCCAGGGCCTCGTCGGTGTCGTGGAAGAGGTCGATGTCCTTCGAAACCCGGTTCGCACCGATGAGCGCATTGAGGGCCACTCCGCCGGCGACGTAGCTTTCGCCCTGTGCGATCCGGTGGGCCGCGATCAGACGACAGACGGTGCGCTGGAGTTCCGTGAGAGCCATTCCCTGAGTTCCGCCGCCAGACGGTACGCCTCGCGGTCTCCATGGCGTTCGATCCAACCCAGGACCCGGAGGATCTCCTCGGTGGAGACCGGGTAGTGGTCCTCCCGGAGAAACCAGAGGCACCGGGACCGATACCGGTCGGTCAGTTCGCGGACGCGCATCGCCAGTGCCGCCCCGTGGTCCATGAAGCCCACGATATCAGCGCCCTCCCTTGGCGGCAAGCCCCTGGCGACAAGGAGGGTGTCGGGATCCGCGTGGTCCGGCCGCTTCGCCGAGCCGACCGTGCGGTACCCCGGCCGATCCGGCGCTCGCGGCCGCCTTCTCCCCCAGCGGCCGGCCCGACCCTGACCACGTCCTCGAGACCGTGGTCACGAAGAAACTCTATCGGCGCCGGGCCGAGGCGACCTGGGTGAAGACGGAGTCCGGCCGGGAAGTCGACTTCCCTGTCCGCTATCCGGACGGGCGGCATGGACTCGTGCCGGTGTGCGCAGGCCCTTCGTCTCCCGGGACGATCGATCGGGCGCTCGGAGCCCTCGACGCGGCGACGCACGAGGTCCCCAGGACCACGCCGCGGTCGCTCGTCCTCACAAGGGAGCAGCTCGCGGGGCTCCCCGACACGCCCGCGAGGGCGAAGCCCGTCCACGAGTGGCTGCTCTCCGCAACGCTCTGAGATCAGCGGAGCGCGAGGACGAGCGTCGCGCCGGGGGTGCGGAAGGGACCCTGCATGAACGCGGTGGCGGCGAGGTCGACCTGGACGAGCAGGCGGCGCGCGCCGGAATCCTCCTCCACCGCCCACGCGACGAGGCGGTGGCGGATCGGCCGGCCCTCCACGCCCGCGGAGAGGACTTCCACCGCCTCCGGCGCCGCCCGATCGGCGGGCAGGTCGAGGACGACGAGCGCCCGGTCGTTGAAGAGCCTCCCGTCGGCGGAGAGATCGGAGTGGAAGGTGTCGGTGAGGCTGCTCCGCATCAGGGGATTCGCGACGGTAACCGTGACCCGCGCCTCGCCGCCCTCGTCCGTGATCGGCCCCGCCCGCAGGGCCGGCTCGGCGAACTTCCCGCCCGCCGCGAGGGCGGGGTCGCCGAAGAGGACGCGGGAAGCGGTGCCGCGGAGCATGATCTCGGCCGGGGTCCACGCCCTCGACGGGGTGCCGCCGGCGAGGGGCGCGAGGTCCGGCAGCTTGCCGCCGGCCCCGAGGACCACGGCCACGCCGGTCTGCCGCATGAGTTCCCCGAGCGGCGCGCCGGTGGCCGCGAGGTGCTCCATCTCCTGGTAGACGGGAATCCCGTGGTCCGGGTGGAGCGCGGCGAGATAGCCCACCACGGCATTCCCGAGGAGGTTCAGGCCAAAGCTCTCCGCCGGGGCGACGCGCTTCTCCACGACATTCCCCCCGCCGCCCCACTCGTCGAACCACCGGTCCGTGGCGCCCGTGTAGCAGGCCCCGTTCCAGACCACGCACGGCGCGAGCACCAGCCGCCCGGCCTGCCTGCCGGTGACGCCGGAAACGACCCGGTCCGGGTAGCCGTGGCCCCCGAAGTGCACGTACCCCGCGCCGTCGAGGGCGCCGAGCCGCGCGTCGGTGAAGCCGGCCTTCCCGTGGGAGATCGTGGCGCGGGGGAAGCCCGCCGGCAGCGCGGTGAAGAACCACGTCTGCGGCTGGACGAAGAACGCCTCCGGCGGCGCCATCTCGTTCGGCCCGAGGTCATCCACGAAGCGACGCGGGAGCTTGGTCTCTCCCCGCGCGGCGGCGGAGATGCGTCCTGCGAACGCCGCCGCCGCGGCCGGCGTCGACCCGGTGAGGAATCCCGTCCGGACGTCCGGGAACGGGTCCGCGTCCACCGCCGAGCAGGCCCGAAGCCACCGCCATGCGAGGTTCACGTCGATCTCGCCGGGGAGGGCGAGGACGAGCGCGTAACGCGGCTTCGCGGCCGCGAGCGCCGAGGCGATCGCCGCCTCCGACGCGAGGTCCACGGTGACCTCCGTCGCACCGGGGTGGAGCGCCCGGACCACTTCCCGCGCCTCCCCGTACTCCTTCGCCGCCCCGGGCGACAGGACGATGAGGTGCGGCCCCTCGGAGTCGAGGGAGACCGGCAGGAACTCCCCCGAGGCGAACAGGACGAGGAGAGCGGCGAGGTTCACGGCTTCCCCCCCATGGCGAGGCGGCGCGAGAACTCGTAGAGGAGCACGGCGGCGGCACACGAGGCGTTGAGGCTCCCCACGCGGTCCGGGGCCTGGGGGATCGCCACCAGTTCATCGGACAGTTCGCGGGTCCGGCGGCGGAGCCCCTCGCCCTCCGAACCGATGAGGAGAAGGCAGGGCCCGTTGATCCGGACAACCTCGAGCGACTTTCCCTCCAGGGCCGCGCCGTAGATCCAGAAGCCCGCCTCCTTCAGCCGGCGGACGGCCTGGTTCATGTTGCCGGCGTCCACCACCGGGACGTACTCCGCGGCGCCGGAGGCCACCTTCTGGACGAGGGGGGTGAGCTGGGCGCTCCGCCGCTCCGTCACGAGGAGCGCACCGGCCCCGAAAGCCGCCGCGCTGCGGAGGATCGCGCCCATGTTGTGCGGGTCGGTGATGCCGTCGAGCCCCACCCACAGGCCGGCCGGCCCGGGCGGGAACGCGGCGAGCGCCTCGTCCACCACGAGCATCGGGAACTCGTCGGTCTCCGCCGCGAAGCCCTGGTGGATCCCCCCCGGCGCGCGCCGCTCGACGTCCTCCTTCGCGACGAACCGCGCCGGGACCCCCCGCGCCCGAGCCAGCGCCAGCAGGTCCTTCACCTCGGCGTCCTTCGGCGAGCGGGCCACGAGCAGGTCGTGGACGGGCCGCGTGCCGCGCCGCAGCAGTTCCCGGACGGGGTGGAAGCCGTACACCGTTTCGCGGGCCATGGGCGGCATTCTCCCCTCCCGCGCCCCACCGCCCCAGCCCCTTCCCGAAAATCCGGGAAGAATGACCCAGGGTCAGTTTTCCCGCCCTGGGCCAGCCCGCTTCCTCGTTGCTTTCGGGGAAAGGCGTGGGTATCGTCCTGTCGCTCGCCGCACGGGTGATCGGACTGCCATGGCCGGGCCAGCGGATACCACTCTGCTTCGCACACCGGAGCCGGGACTGCGTCCGTTCGCGCTGTACCGGAACGTTCTCTCGGTCCTCCTCCTCGGATCCCTGATCCCCCTCGCCTTCCTCGGGGCCGGGGCGTTCATCGTCTTCGGGAACGTCATCGCCGACCGCACCCGGGAACACCTCGAGACGCTCGTCTCCGATCATGCCAAGACGGTGGATCTCTTTCTCGGGGAGCGCCTCGCGGCGATCCGGCTGGTGGCGCATGCCCACCGCCGCGACACGCTCACCGCCCCGGGCCGGCTCGCGCTCACGGCGGACCGGCTGAACGAGACCTATCCCGGCTCCTTCATCGACGTCGGGATCATCGGGGCCGACGGCAGCCACCTCGCCTACGAGGGGCCCTACCCCGAACTCCGCGCGAGGAACTACCGGGACGCCGAGTGGTTCCGCATCGTGCTGAAGGACGGTCAGTTCATCAGCGATGTGTTCCTCGGCTTCCGGCAGGACCCCCACTTCATCATGGCCGTCCGTCAGGACGACCCGGACGGGACCTCCTGGATCCTCCGCGCCACGGTCAACCCGGAGGTCTTCGGAGGCCTCGTCACCTCCGGCCGCCTCGGCGAAACCGGTGACTGCTTCCTGGTGGACCGGCAGGGCCGCTACCAGACACGCCCCGCGGACGGGACACCCCTCCTGTCGCCGAGCGGCCTCGATCCCGCCATCCCGCGGGCGCGGGTGGAGACCGTGACTTCGGGAGGCAAGGAGTACTTGCGCACAACGCGCCCGGTCCTCTCGGGTCGCTGGCTGCTCGTGGCCCAGCAGGAGGAGCGGGAGGCCCTGGCTCCCGTGCGGCGCGAACTCATGAAGGGGCTCCTCGTCTTCGCCGCGGCGGCCCTCGTCATCGTCCTCACCGCCCACTTCGCGACGCGGTTCCTCGTGGGCCGGATCGAGAAGGGCGCGCGGCGGGCGGAGGAGCTGTCCGCGAGCTTCCTCCACGCGAGCAAGCTCGCCTCGATCGGAGAGATGGCCACCGGCCTCGCCCACGAGATCAACAACCCGCTGGCGATCATCTCCTCGGAACAGACGAACATCGCCGACCTCCTCGGGGAACTTCCAGTCGACGACCGCACGACGGAGATGAAGGACTCCGTGGCCCGGTCGAAGCGGCAGGTGGAGCGCTGCAAGACCATCACCGGGAAGATGCTGCAGTTCGGGCGACAGGGCATCGCGGTGGTGGAGCGCATCGACCCCGCGGCGCAGCTGGCCGAGATCGTCCGCCTCATGCGGCCCCAGGCGGTGGTGAGCAACATCGAACTGGTCCTCGATCTCGCCCCCGATCTGCCCTCGCTCCGGATGGACTCGGGCGAGCTCCAGCAGGTCGTGACGAACCTCGTCAACAACGCGATGCAGGCGATGCCCGAGGGCGGCGCCATCCGGGTCATCGGCCGGTGCGAAGGGCCGGAGCTGACGATCGCGGTGGAGGACGAGGGGACCGGGATCCCCGAAGAACTGAGGCAGAAGATCTTCGAGCCCTTCTTCACCACCAAGCCCGTGCACAAGGGCACGGGACTGGGCCTTTCCGTCTGCTTCGGGATCGTGACCAAGTGGGGGGGCTCGATCCGTGCGGAGAACCGGCCCCAGGGCGGCGCCCGGTTCGTCGTCCGCCTTCCCGTGAATCAGAGCGAAGGCCCTCGCGAGGGCCGGGAGCCAACACCATGACCGAAAGAGAGGGGAGCATCCGGGTCCTGCTCGTGGACGACGAGACGGAGTTCCTCGAGTCCATGGCGAAAGCCCTGAGCCGCCGGGGGTTCGTCGTGCTCACGGCCGCGTCCGGCACGGAGGGACAGGCCATGGCGGAGGCGGAGCCGCTCGACGTGGCGGTGCTCGACGTGAAGATGCCGGACATCGACGGCTACGAGCTGTTCCGGCGGGTCCGGAAGGCGAAGCCGTCGCTCCCGATCCTCATCCTCACCGGCCACGGCACGATCGACAAGGCTTTCGAGCTGAGCAAGGGTGGCGTCTTCGACTACCTCGCGAAGCCCGTGGAGGTGGAGAAGCTCGCCGAGGCGCTCCTCCGGGCGGCCGCGGAAACCGGTCGGGTTCCCACGCCGGGCCGTTCCGGCGTGCATGTCCTCCTCGTGGACGACGAAGAGGACTTCTGTCGCTCGATGGCCAAGGTCCTCGGCCGGCGGGGTCTCGTCGTCCACACCGCCTGGAGCGGAGAAGAGGCGCTGGAAGTCCTGAAGAAGCAGAAGGTCGAGGTGGCGGTCGTCGATGTCCGGATGCCCGGCATGGGCGGTCACGCGCTCCTGGCGAAGCTCCGGGAGACGGACCCCCTCGTCGAGGTGATCCTGCTCACCGGCCACGCCACCGTCGATTCCGCCATGCAGGGGATGAAGCAGGGCGCTTTCGACTATCTCCTGAAGCCCCAGGATCCGGTGGAACTGGCCGCGAAGATCCACGCTGCGGCGGAGCACCGGTTCATGAAGCAGGCCGATCGGCGGGCGAAGGACGCGAATGACGCCCTCGGCAAGGGCCCCGACTAGCGAAGAGGTCCCATGAGCACGGCCTACGAGCGGTACGTCGACTGGAAGAAGCTCGCGTTCGCCATCGCCGGCTTCCTCATCGTCCTGTTCATCCCACTGCCGGCGTCGATGCTCGACGTGGGCATCGAGTACACGGCGGGGAAGACACGCGTCCTCGAGAAGTTCACGACCGAGCTGTTCGGCCGGTCCTTCGCGGACGCCGAGCAGTGGCAGGCCATGACCGCCCGCATCCTGGAAGCCAACATGGACCAGGGCGCGATGAGCCGGAAGGTGGCCGAGGACCGCGAGACGGACACCCGGTGGCTCAAGCGGAGTTCGATCTCCCACCACTCCTCGCATCTGAAGAAGTACGGAGAGGCGATTCGCGCCGTCCCCGAGGACCGCTTCCGCTCCATGATGGACGAGGCGAGAAAGCTCAAGCTCGACGATCTCGGCTGGGGCGACCTCACCGAGGCCGAGCAG
>JALOQY010000162.1 GCA_025459285.1 Planctomycetota bacterium
CTCGGACGGACCTGGCTCCTCTCCGAGGACGTGGCGGAGAAGGACCGTCTGAGACAGGCGAAGGAGCAGTTCACGAAGCTGGTCGAGATGGACGGTCGCTTCGTCCCCGCCCTCGTGGCCCTGGGCACGATCGCCTACCAGGAGGGGGACGCCGAGGAGGCCATGAGGAAACTGGACCTCGCCCGGGACCTCGCCACGCCCGGGGAGGACCGCCAGCAGGCGGAGAACCTCAAACTCGAAATCGTCAAGCGGGAGAACATGCGCCGCTGGAGGGACGACTTCGACCGGCCGAGCAGTCGCACCGTGGGGAACGGGTGGTCGCAGACCCAGGTCGGCGCGGTGCAGCCCACGATCCGCGACGGGAACGTCGTGGTGTCGGGCCGGATGGAGGAGGCGGGCACGGTGTGGCTGGCCCGCGGCGAACCGGGCTTGAACGAGAAGTTCATCAGCGTCCAGGCCGGCGTCAGCACCGGGCCGACGGATCACGTGGACGCGTACCTGGTGGTCTTCCAGCGCCGGGGTACGGGGGCCGGCGGTGGCGAGGTCACGGTGGGGGCCGCGGTGGGCGTCGGCCGGAACCAGCGTGGCGAACTCGTGCAGGTGGAGCGCAAGCCCGCGGACCGGATCTTCACCGCGACTGCCGTTCCGGGCGCCGACGGCAAGCCGAGGCTCTGGCCGGAGGGCGAAGTGGTGCTCCGGGTGGAGCGGATCGATCCGGAGGAAGGTACGTTCGCGCTCTTCGTGAACGGGGAGAGGGTGGGCACGGCACCGGTGGGTCTGCGCCAGAAGAGCGGAACGGTGGAAATCGGTCTGCTGGTGACCGCCAACGCCGCCGAGCAGATCGACGTCGTGGTGAGCGGTGTGGAGATGATCCGTTTCAAGTGATGGCCGGCGGGCCTCCGCGCCACGGAGGCCGCCAGGATGGGAGGTGGTTCCATGGCGAGGACAGAACGAGGGTTCACACTGATCGAGATCCTCGTGGTGATCACCATCATCGCCGGGCTCATGGGCCTCGGGTTCGTGATGCTCAGGGGGGCGTCGACCGAGAAGGACAAGACGATCACGAAGAATCGTCTGCTGGACATCTCCGGGGCGCTGCACCGGCTCAAGGGGCACGAACTGCTCGGGGACTATCCCCCGGCGGACCCCGGGGCCCTCGAGGGGCTCGCCAACGAGGACATCGGCAAGAGCATCGGCCGGCCGAACGAGACGAATCTGGGAATCGAGACCGTCTACGTCGCGATCTTCCTCTCCGGGCACACCGTGACGCTGGACTACGATGAGAAGTGGCTCGGCAACACCGACGGCGACTCCATGTCGAACCAGGTCACCCGGACCGGCTCGATGGAGCTCTTCGAGCTCGTGGACGCCTGGGGCAACCCGTACGCTTACTTCAGCTCGCGGGAGCTCAAGAACCCCGAGGGCTTCACGAAGTACGTCATGGCGACCGGCACGGTGGTGGAAGCGAGGCCCCATGTCGAGGAGAAGACGAAGCTGCCCCTGATGCAGGGGAAGTTCCAGCTCTTCAGCGCCGGGATCGACGGGGTCTTCAACACCAAGGACGACATCGGGAACTGGTAGGACTCGGAGTCTCCGGGGGGGGTACGCGGATGAAGAGGACGGCCGGCTTCACCCTGGTGGAAATCCTCGTGGTGATGGCCATCATCTCCGTCCTGATGGGGTTCGGGATCGGGATGTTCCAGAGTCTCGGCGCGGGCGGGAAGTTCGCGCAGGCGGACGGCACGGTCCGGGGGACCATCCGGGCCGTCCGTTTCTCGTCGCAGAGCTGGCCTGCCGCGCTCGTGGTGGACTGCGAGCAGAACCTCGTCTACGGGCTGGAGTTCCGCACCGTGGCCTCGTGCAGCTTCGAGGCCCCGGTGGGAGACGAATCGACGCCCGGGGTGATCGGCCTGTCGTACAAACACGGCACGATCCGGGGGGACGGGATCCTCAAGCCCTATCCGTTCGGGCATACCGGCGGCGGACTGGGCTTCGAGTCGGGCGGGTCCGTGGACTTCGGCAACTTCAGCGAGTACGACCTCGTGGAGGGCGTCAGCCTCTCGCTGTGGATCTACCCGACCGTGAACGGGCAGATGGACCTGGTCCGTAAAGGGGCGTCCTACGGGCTGAAGCTGCGGCGCGGGCCCGGCGCTCCCATCGTGGAGGGGTTCCTGAACCTGGCGGACGAGGCGGACGACCAGGTCCGTCCGTCGCGCCAGGCCTATCTGCTCTCCGACTACCCCCTGACGCTGAACCGCTGGCATCGGGTGGTCCTGAACTACGACCGGACCGCGGTGACCATGGCGATCGACAGCTTCGGGCGCGGGCCACTGCTGCGCCTGCGGCAGCCGGAGACCCGCAGGATCGTCCCCGATCGGGACGCGCCGCTGACCGTGGGGGGCGATGACGGGCCCGTGGTCGGCCGGGTGGACGACATGATCGTGGCCGGCATCCTCGCGGGCGCCGATCGCGCGCTGCCGACCGAGGTGGGCATCCGGCCGCGGGGCGCCAAGGGCGAGGTGAAGAGCTGGCAGATCCGGTTCCGGGACGGAAAGCTGGACCCCGAGTTCCACCGCGCGGAAGAGGAGATCACGCTCCTCTTCGGGGGCCGGGAGTACGAGATCAGGGTCAACCTGATGGGCGAGATCGAGAAATGACCCGACGCGGCACGGTATGTGCTCGACCGGGTGGCGAGTGAGAGCCGCCGGGAGTCGCCGACGTAAGTCGTTGTCGGACGGCAACTCAGGGTGGCCCGTGGCGGGAGCCGGTAACGGTCCGCACGCTCACTGGCAATCTGGTTACCAGTCGGAGGAGGCAGCAGTGGAACGTCACACGAACCAACAGGGCATGGCTCTCCTGGCCGTGGTCACCGTGCTCATCGTCCTCGTGCTGATCGCCACCCCCTTCGCTCTGCAGATGCAGAGCCAGGACCGGCGGTCCGAGGCCCTCCTGTACACGGAGGAGGCGGAGCAGGAAGCGCGGAACCTGTTCGCCATCGGCAACCTCTACCTCCTCTCGGGGGTGGCGGAGGTCGAGCGCGAACGCGCCGCCCGGGGCGAGAAGCTCTTCTCGACGCCGGACTACGACACGGAGGAGGAGTTCACCTTCCCGCCGGAACAGCTGTCCGCGTTCAACACGAACAGCGCGCGAGGCCGCATCTGGGACGTGCGGATCGAGGACGAGCAGGCGAAGATCAACGTGACTTCGGCCCCCGCGGGGCTCCTCGCGAACCTCCTCGGGTCGACCACGCTCGCGCGCGATCTGGAGGAGACGGAGACCAGCATCCGCGTCGCGGATGCTTCTCAGCTCCCGGAGAAGAACGGGCTCGTGCGGATCGGGACGGAGTTGATCCGGTATGCCGAGATCAACGGCACGACCCTCGTCGGGGTCCAGCGCGGCGTGGGCGCCGACAAGCCGTGGAACTCCGTTCCCGGCACCTACCGCCAGGGGACCCTGGTGATGAACGCGGTGGCCTTCGAGATGGCCACCTACGCGTTCCGGATCGAGGAGGGCCAGTTCCGCCCGTTCCGGAACCCCTACCAGGTCAAGCGGGTCGCGGAACTCGGCGTGACGGCGCTGGAGCCGGAGCGGTTCGAGCAGATCGCCGACCTCCTGACGTGCTACTCGGGTTCCGAGGTGCCGGGCGGCTGGTGCAACTCCCAGACGATCCGCAGCAACCTCTCCTCCTCGGCTTCGGCCGGCGATGAAGTCACCGTGACCGTGGACAACCCGACGTACTTCGGGGTGGGGACGATGGTCCGGATCACGGACGGCGTGAACAGCGACTACGGGATCGTGATGGACGTGAAGGGTGTCCTGGTCTACGTGGGCACCGAACTCCGGCACGACTACGAACTGAACCGCGCGCGGATGGAAAGCCTCGCGCGGCACCCGGTGAACGTGAACACGGCCTCGGAGCGGGTCCTCGCGGCCTGCCTCGAGAACATCCACCCCAAGGGTCGCCCGGCGGACGCGGTGACGGCGCAGATGGCCGCGGACGTGGCGAAGCGCCTCAAGGCGCAGCCGGTCAAGAGCCTCTTCATGCTGAAGGACATCCTGCGCGAAGCCCAGAACGAGGGGCTGATCCAGCAGGTGCACACCGACCACATCTACGCGAACGCCCTGAACCCTCAGGATGCCCGGCTCGGCTTCTCCACCGTGCCGTTCTCCTTCGCGTCGTATGACATCTACACGGTGGCGGCGACGGCGGTCGTGAACTCGAAGGTCGGTGAGGAGATCGCCCGGAAGTCCGTGCGTCGCGTGATCTCGGTGAACCCGCGTCAGTCCACGATCTTCAGGCTGGAGACGCAGGAGGAGTTCGAGAACCAGATCAACGCGAGCCGGGACGCGAAGTACTTCACGACCTTCCCGTACAACGTGGGAGGAGTGTACGAGGGCTACAACATCCCTCCGTCGCGGTTCATCGCCCACATGCGGCGCGGCATCTGGCCGTCGACCTCCCGGGAACCGGGGATCGGCGACGTCCGCCTCCAGCCGGAGCGGCTGGACCTGGCCGGCGTCTTCCACTACGACGACTCGTACTACGCCGAAGGCTACTACATCCGGGACAGCTCGCTTTCGTACTCGACGCGGGAGCAGAACATCGCCCTCGTGGACAGCGAGGGCCGGGCCAACGCTCCGACGGTCTCCTTCTGGTTCAAGCCCTACTGGGGCGGGATGGGGGCCACGAGCTACCTGATGGACACCGGCGAGGACCCGTACCGCAACCGGATCGCGGCGTTCTACGACGGTGAGAACCGGGAACTGGTCTTCCGGGTGGCCGACGCGACTCTGGAGAGCAAGGCGTCGGAGATCCGCTACAAGGTGGACGCCGGCGAGTTCCTCGACGAGACCTGGTACCACGTGAGCGTTTCGGCCGGGGGCTCGAAGCCCAGCGACCTGACGCTCCTCGTGGATGGCCGGGTGGTCGGAGAGGCGACCTACATGTCGCGACTCCGCTCCAGTGTCGCGGCCACCGGCGAGGTGAGCGAGCTGTCCCTCGAGAACGCCGACTCCTTCCCGGACAGCGGGGCGGTGATCGTGCGTGGCCCTCAGGGGGCGGAGGTCTTCGAGTACAGCGGTCGGAGTTCGGGGACCCTGAGCGTGACGAAGCGGTTCGCCCGGCTGCCCCGAGTCGCGGTGGACAGCGAGAACTGGGAGGGCCTGTCGCACGAGCAGGGCGCCCTGGTGGAACTCCTCGGCTACTCGCAGCCGCTCCTCACGGACATCCCGCGGGGCGGCGCGACGCTGCCGGCGGATCTGTCGCCGTGGCATGCCCTGCGGGTCGTCTACGGCGAGGACATGATTTACATCCCGCCCGAGGATACGGGTGGGGGTGGCGGCGGCGACCTGGGAACGGGACAGCCTCCGACGGGCATCCTGACGCAGGCCGTCGATCCGGGCGCTGACGGTGGCGCCGGCGGCGGCGGCAACAACCAGACCGGCGGAGGCATCGTCCTGTTCGGCATCGGCGCCGACCGCCAGTCGGTGGATCTCGCCCCGGGAACGGGGATCGAGGCCTGGGACACGAGCATCGGCGTGTCCGAGGCGCTCGATGCGTTCGGAAAGGCCGGCTACGCGATCCTCGTGTCGCCGGAGATCGACCTCGGCGGACGGACCCCGGAGCCGAACCAGACGGTGGGCGGCTCCGAGATCGTCACCTACCAGAAGGTGGGGAACGGGCTGCGGATCACGCGCTACCAGGTGACGAAGCAGAAGAACCAGGCCGCGCCGGCGCACTTCGTGCCGCAGCACAGCTACGGGAACCAGGAGGCGCCGCTGTCGTGGCTCGACGGCAGCCCCGGGCTTCCCACGGCCCTCATTCCGATCTCGGTCGAAGGGACCGGCAGCGACCTCGACTACTTCGACGCGATCGACGACCCCGATCTGCAGGACAACTACCTGAACATCAGCGGGCAGACGGGGGTCTACGCGCAGATCGGGGCGGAGTGGTTCGCCTACACGTACCCCGACTCGCGCCTGGCCTCCGGCAGCACGGTCTTCGTGTGGGATGCTCCGAACCGGATCGACTCGGTCACGAGCCGTTTCGGCGCGGGGCGGCTGGATGCGGGGGGTACCGACGATGGCGGGACCGACCTGCCGGACGACCCGGGTGGAACGCCGGACGATCCGCCGGACGACCCGCCGGCGCCGGGCCCCGAGCCGGGCGCACCCCCGGAGCCGGATGACCCGGGCCAGGGCGGCGGCGTACCGCCGGACCCCGTCGATCCGGGTGGCGATGATGACGTGCCCGGCGACGGCAGCAGCGAGCCGCCGCCCCCCGTGGAGCCGGGTGGCGAGGACGACACTCCGGGGAGCGGCTCCAGCGAACCGCCGCCTCCCGTGGAACCGGGTGGCGAAGACGACACGCCGGGCAGCGGCGGCAGTGCGCCGCCGGAGCCGGCGATCCCCGGTGAGGACGACACTCCCGGTGGTGGTGGCGGCGGGAATGAGCCTCCTCCGGGCGGTGATGACACGACGCCGCCGGCCGAGCCTCCGAGCGAGCCGCCGGCTGATGGTGGAACCGGTGATGGCGGCGATGGCAGCAGCGGCGGGAGTTCCGAGGCCCGCGGCACGCCGGGTCCGGATGTTCCGGCCGAGCTCCTCGAAGAGCTCCTCGCCGGATATCTGGGTCACCGGCCCCGCGGTGACTTCTCGATCCGTGACACGTTCGAGGAGCTTCACGCTTCCGGCACGGAGATCCGTCCGGCCTTCATCGTGGCCGCCTACGACGGGTACTACCCCGGCTTCGACGACGTGGTGACCATCGCGAACAGCGAAGGTCCGATCCAGGAGGCGAGGCTGCAGCACTCCGCGATCACCGTGGCGTACCAGGTCACCGCGGACAGTCAGGTGGCGAAGGCCACCGCGGCACAGACCTGGGTGGCCCTCACGAGCTTCGCCAACGGGCGCATCGAGCGCACCGACGGCGGCCTCGGCGCACTGATCGAGGGAACGGCGGACACGCGGGATCTTCCCCGCCTGCTCAAGTTCCCGAGCGGTGAGCTGCCGGACGCCCTCGGAGACACCGTCTACTTCGGCGGTCGCTACGACGGATCCGGCCTCTCGCCGGGAGTCATCGACGAGATGTGGAGTCGGCGGAACGTCAACCACCGGCTGTACTTCCTCGGCGACGGCGACTCCCGGACCGATGGGGACTCGGAGCGTCCGGACGTCCTGGAGACGGATACGGCGCTGAAGATCCACCTGTGGCCGACCTCGGGGAACACCGATGGCCTGCCGATCATCGGGCTGCCGGAAGACGGCGCGGTCCTGCGGATCGGCGACGAGCTGATCGCCTACCAGGAACTGGATACGGCGACCGGCGAGCTGAAGGGAGTGGAGCGGGGGGTCCTCGGGACCGAGGCGGTGCGGCACTCGTTCGGGGACCGCGTGAGCCGGGCGATGAACATCCCGGTGGCCACGCTCTCCGGCGGTGTGACGGCCAGCGCGAGCAATATCCCCCTCAACAAGATGTTCGACTTCCCGCGGACGACCGGATACGTGAAGGTCGACGAGGAGATCATCGGCTACACCGGGGTGAGCGGCAACACGCTGATCATGCCGGAAGGGTCGATGGAGGAGCAGCAGGACGGTGCTCCGGGGGTCGGCTCGGGCATCTTCCGCGCCCGGTTCGGGACTCTGGCCTCGGATCACGCCGACGGTGCGTTCGCGTACCTGATGCCGGCGCGCTTCCCGGACCGGTACCAGGAACGGTCGGCGGACCCGCAGGTGGCGTCCATCATTCTCCGCAAGAGGGTGGATGGCGCGATCTGGAAGCGGATCTCCTGGGATGAGCACCAGGTTCCGCTGACGATCCTGAAGGTCTTCGTCCGGTTCGACGGCACGCCGGGCTGGGACTCGGGCAACATCTACGGTGTCAGCGATCAGATGGTGGCCAGCGGGCGGACGGAAGACTTCAACGCCGATCCGAAGAGCTTCCTCTATCGCATCGACCGGCCCTATGACATGAACAAGCTCAACATCCAGGCTGATGTCGCGGAGATCCGGATCCTCTACCAGTACGAGGCCGGCGCCTACGACGTCAACGTGACTCCTCCCTCGAACACCTGGAAGGACACGCCCTGGCTGAAGGCCGTGCGCGCGGAGTATGTCGCGCCGGTGACGATCCATTACAGCGAGGAGATTCGCTAGCAGACATCGCGAGCCGCCGAGAAACTGCCCGGCCCCTCCCGCCAGGGGGGGGCCGGGCCCTCGGATTGAAGGGAAGGGTGATGCGGATGGCAGCGCGCAACCGGGGCTTCTCGATCCTCGAACTCCTGATCGCCATGTCGCTGTTCATGGTGCTGGGGACGGCCCTGATCGCCCTCGTCACGAGGGCGATGGACTTCCTCGAAACGGGTACCGCCGGCGGTGAACTCCAGGACAAGGGGGCGGACTTCCTGCGGAGCTTCGTCTCCGATCTGGAGAACGTCGTGGTCGAGCGGGGTACGACCACGGGGCTTCCGCTGGTCCGGTTCCTCTCGGACAGCGTCCCGGTGGATTCGGACGGCGATGGGAAGGTGGACTACCACGCCCAGCGCGTGGCGTTCGTCCGCTCGACGAACGCCGACGTGGTGGATCCGGTTGCCCGGCTCGGCGGGACGAGCACGCGGGCCGAGGCGTACTTCGATGGGCAGAGCGATTTCGAGGAGGCTTCCACGGGCCGCCTCCGGGCCCTGGGCGGTCTCGAGGAAGTGCTCTACATGGCGGTTCCCGAACCGCCGAAGCCCGAGGAGGCGGTGGAGGAAGGGGTCCCCGGGGAGAAGCCGGTGGCGAAGGAGGCGCTCGATCCCGGCGTCCTGACCCTGTACCGGGGCGTCCGTTCCCCGGTCGGCGGGACCGGATCGCTCCTCGACCGCGATACCGTGAAGACGGTGGACGACCTGAAGAAGGTGGCCCAGCCGTTCCTCCGCGGCGTCCTGCACTTCGGCGTCCGATTCTGGTCGGCGCGCACGAGTTCCTGGGACACGGTGGCCGTGACCGGGAAGCTGAATGCTCCGATGTCGGTGTGGGACTCGACGCGCGGCATCCTGCCTCCCGGCACCGGGCGGAACGAGTTCCCGCTGGCCCGGGGCACGGCGTCGCTCACCGACCCGCGGGATGACGTCTCTCCGCGAATGGCCCGGGTGAGCTTCATCTACGAGCGATCCGGCCGGCAGGCGGACGTGGACTGGCTCGCGGGAATGCTCGACGAAACCGGCCGGCGGCTGGGGGTCCGTCAGAGCACGGCACTGGCCCTGTCCTCCCAGCTTCCCTACGTGAAGGTGGGGACGGAGTGGGTCGGGTACGCCTCGCGGACGGAGGATCGCTTCGAGCTCCGGGAGCGTGGAGCGCTGAACACGGAGGCCGTATCGCACCGGGACGGCGAAAGGGTGAGGGCCGGAGTCGTGATGGAGCGGACGATCCTGATACCGAACTACCGGGAGGACTGGAACGTCCGGTAGCCGTGGAGCGGCAGCGCGCCGCAGGTTAGAATGAGGGCCAGGCCATGAAGAACGAACGAGGCTTCACCCTGCTGGAGATCCTCCTCGCCATGATCATCCTGGCGGTGGGAGGGGTGAGCATCATCTCGCTGTTCGCCGCCGCCGTGAGCCTCCAGTACGACTCGGCGATGAACCAGCGCCGCGCCCTATCCTCGCCGACATGATGGGCGAGGCGCAGCAGACCCTCGATGCCTGGTCACCGACCACCGCGAAGCCTCTCCCGCCGGACGTGGCGAAGAAGCCCGCGCCGCAGTTCCCGCGCGACTTCGAGGTGGCGATGAGCTTCCGCGAGGCCGGCATCTGTCCGCCGGGGGAGGGGGCGATCGCGACGATCTCGCTCTTCTTCAAGGGGCGGGAGCTGACGCCCGCCCGCCGGATCCTCCAGCGCACCGTCTTCACGGCCTCCGAACTGGAGGCCTCCACGAGCTTCGAGGAGGACAAGAAGCTCGAAGCGCAGCGGAAGAAGGAAGATACGCAGAAGTGACACTCTCGTCGGAGGCGATGATGAAGGCAACGGCGGTGACGGTCCTTGCGGTCCTGCTCGTTTCAGGTGGGGTGGGAGCCGAGCAGGTCCGGCTGCGGACGGGCGACCTCCTGCAAGGGGAGATCGTGTCGGACCGCACCGACGAGAACGTGGTGGCGATCCGGCTGTACAGCACCGGCGGGGAGTTCACGGTGCGCTGGGATCAGCTGACCCCGGAGGACGAGAAGCGGCTGCGGGACAGCCTCGGGCTCACGCCGTGGAACCAGGGCGAGAGCCCCGTGGTCCCCGGCCACCTCGTGCTGTTCAAGAGCGGCGAGGTCCTGACGGGTGTCGCGGAGAATCCCGCGGACAGGAGTCGCCCCTTGCGGGTCCGGACGACGGTGGGCAGCCGGGACATCCCCTGGGACACCATCAATGAGGTGCGGGAGACCGAGATCGAGGCGCTCACGGTCTACACGCCGGACGAGCTGGCGGCGATGTACATGGAGGAGATGAAGCCCGCGAGTGCGGCGGACTGGTTCGGCTACGGGAAGAAGTGCGTGCAGGCCGAAGCATACGCGCAGGCGGCCGATGCCCTGCGGCGCGCCCTGGAGGACACGGAGTTCGCGAGCACGGAGCAGGGCGGGCTGGCCCGGAACACGCTGGCCCGGGTGGAGATCCTGGTGAAGGCCGCCGACGCGCTGAAGCGGGTTCGCGACGTGAAGAACATGGGGTTCCAGAAGCGGTTCGACGCCGCTCTCGCGGAGATCGGGAACCTGCGGAAGGAGTACGAAGCCAACCCCGCGATTCTCAAGCTCCTGGAGCTGGACCGGCTGGAGCGGCAGGTGGCCGGAGACCGGCGGAAGCACTTCATCACCGAGGTGCGGCGGCGGTTCTTCAACCTCTTCGAGCAGCTGGTGTCGAACAAGGTGCGCGAGAAGGACCCCGACGACCGCAGCAGGGACATCTCGGCCAAGGCCGCGGTGGCGTGGGCGGTGAACCCGAAGGGGCTGGGCCAGGAGATCTTCACGGCCATCGCCGAGCAGACCGGTCTCGCGGAGCCGGAGGCCCGGGAGTTCTGGACGGATCGAGGCCGGGGACAGACGCGCCGGTTCAGCTATGGCGGCGGTACCTTCAACCACCCGGAGGTCGCGGCGAAGGTCCAGCGGGTGCTGTCGCCCGCGGCGGCCCGGGCGAGCCCCGGTTCCTCCCGGCAGCCGGTCCGGGCCGGTCCGCGGGCGACCCAGATGAAGGTGAAGACGAT
>JALOQY010000163.1 GCA_025459285.1 Planctomycetota bacterium
TCGGTGGGGGAGGTGCTGGCGGCGAAGAGCCTCGTCGACGAACTGGAGCGGGAGCTTCCGCGGCACGAGATCGTCCTGTCCACCACGACGAAGACGGGCCAGGAGGTGGCCCGCAAACACTACCCCGGGAAGCGCGTCTTCTACTATCCTCTCGACTTCTCTTTCTCCACCCGGCGCATCCTCCGCCGGGTGAACCCCCAGGCCGTGATCCTCATGGAGCTCGAGATCTGGCCGAACTTCCTGCTCTCCACGTCGGCCACCCGGGTGCCGGTGCTCCTCGTGAACGGTCGCATCTCGCGGAAGTCTTTCGGCCAGTACCGTGTGCTCCAGCGGGTGCTGCCGGAACCGATGGACCGGATCCTCCTCTACTGCGTGCAGACGAAGACCTACGGGGACCGGTTCCTCGAACTCGGGGTGCGTCCGGACCGGGTCCACGTCACGGGCACGATGAAGTTCGACAACATCAACACCGAGGGTGTCGAGTCCCTGCGCCGGAAGGTCGCCACGGACCTGCGGCTCGATCCCGGCGACCGCGTCCTGATGTGCGGCTCGACCCACCCCGGCGAGGAGGAGATCCTCCACGGCATTTTCATGGATCTCGCGCGGGAGTACCCGGCGTTCCGGCTCGTCGTCGTTCCCCGCCACCCGGAGCGCCTGGCCGACGTGGAGGCGCGCCTCCGCAAGCGCGGGGCGCCCGTGGTCCGGAAGACGAACCTCGTCGGAATGGAGCGGGTCGAGGGCCGGCCCGTCATTCTCGTGGACACGATGGGGGAACTGGCCCGGATGTACGCGGTGGCGGAACTCGTGTTCGTGGGGGGGAGCCTCATCCCTCACGGCGGGCAGAACATGATCGAACCGGCCGGCCTCGGCCGGGCGGTCCTGTTCGGCCCCCACACGCAGAACTTCCAGGAATCGGTGGACATCCTCCTCGACGCGGGTGCGGCCGTGAGGGTCCGGGACGCGGAGGACCTCCGCGCAGCCATCCTCCATCTCGCGGGGAACCCCGGGGAGGCCGCGCGGATGGGGGATCGCGCCCGTCGGGCGGTGATCGCACAGAAGGCCGCCAGCCGGCGCATCATGGAACTGGTCCGGCCGTGCCTGACCCGCGCACCGGGTCAGGACGGGGGCCGTGAAACGAGGGAATCATGACGAACGACTACCAGGTGAAGGACATCGGCCTCGCGGCCGAGGGGAAGAAGCAGCTCGACTGGGCGGAAGCCCACATGCCGGTCCTCCGGCTTCTCCGGGAGCGCGTGGCGAAGGAGAAGCCCCTTTCGGGCCAGCGGATCGCGGGCTGCCTCCACGTGACGAAGGAGACGGGGATCCTCGTGCGGACGCTGGCCGCCGCCGGCGCGGAACTGGCGTGGAGCGGCTGCAACCCGCTCTCGACCCAGGACGAGGTGGCCGCGGCGCTCGCCGCCGAGGGTTTCCGGATCTACGCCTGGCACGGCATGGGGACGCGCGAGTTCTACGAGTGCATCGATCGGACGCTCGAGATCCGGCCCACGCTGACGCTCGACGACGGCGCCGACCTCATCTTCCGCATCCACGACAAGCGGCCGGACCTCATCCCCGGGGTCCTCGGCGGCAGCGAGGAGACGACGACCGGCGTCCACCGCCTGCGGGCGATGGCGAAGGCCGGGGCGCTGCGTTACCCGATCGTCGCGGTGAACGACTCCGAGACGAAGTGGGACTTCGACAACGTCTACGGGACCGGCCAGTCGAGCATCGACGGGATCCTGCGGGCGACGAGCGTCCTGCTTGCCGGCAAGACCTTCGTGGTCGCCGGCTACGGCCATTGCGGGCGAGGCTGCGCCATGCGGGCGCGGGGCATGGGCTCGAACGTCCTCGTCACGGAGGTCAAGGCCACCGCCGCCCTGAAGGCCGCCCTGGAGGGATTCGGTGTGGCGACGATGGACGAGGCGGCGAAGGTGGGCGACATCTTCATCACGGCCACCGGGATGCGCGACGTGATCACCGGCCGCCACTTCGCGGCGATGAAGGACGGCGCGATCGTCTGCAACACCGGCCACTACGACGTGGAGGTCGCGATCAAGGAGCTCGAGAAGCTCGCGAAGGGCAAGCGCGAGATCCGGCCGAACTGCGAGGAGTACGAAATGGGGGACGGCCGCCGGATCTACGTGCTCGCACAGGGGCGCCTCGTGAACCTCGCCGCCGCGGAGGGCCACCCTTCCGAGGTGATGGACATGTCCTTCGCGAACCAGCTCCGCGCCATGATCCTCCTGGCGAAGGAGGGCCGGACGATGGCGAGGGCCGTCCACGTCCTCCCCGAGGAGATCGACCAGGAGATCGCGGGCCACAAGCTCGTCTCCATGGGCCTCGCGCTCGACTCGCTGACGAAGGAGCAGATCGCCTACCGCGACGCCTACTCCGAAGGCACGTAAGCTGGATCCCTGGTGGGATCCGGCATGGGAGAGGCACAGGGGCCGTCTTGACGCGCGGCGCGCCGCGCGGAGAATGGCGTCATGCGGAAGGAGCGGGGCTGGAGGTGGTGGCACGCCATCGGGCTCGGCGCCTTCGTGGCGCTCCTCGCCTGGATGCTGAGCCCCACCGATCATTTCTACGACGGCGGTAAGAGCTTGCTCTGTTGTCAGAACAACCTGCGCCAGATCGGCGAACTGCTGACCGCGCGGGCGGCGGCGGGGAGCCTCCGGCGGCTGGACGGGGCGGCGTTCCTCCTGCAGGTCGCATCCGACCTGAACGACGACGACCTGAAAGTCTTCATCTGCCCGGCCGAGCGGGGCCCGGACCCGAAGCGACCGACTCCGGGCATGCCGGAGTCTCTGGACCTCTACCGGAAGGTGTTCCCGCGCGCCGGGCCCGACGGCCGGATGTGCTCCTACGCCGGGCCCGACTTCACGAGCTACCCCGACCGGCCGGGGGACGGGCGGCGGATCTGGGCCTGCGACCGCTGCCGCGGCGGCGTCCCGCACCACCGGCACGGTCTCTCGGTCCTCTGGTCCAACGGGAAGGTGGAGGTCATCCCCTTCCGCGATATCGCCGGGTGCGACCCGGAGAAGCCCCGCATCATCCTCGGCCCCGACTCCCCCGACCCGCGGCTCCGCCCGCTCATGTTCCTCCGTGCTCCCCCGGGCGCAGGGCGGGAAGAATGACCCTGGGTCATTCTTCCCGGATTTTCGGGGCGCGGGAAAGTTCGCTGAACCCCCGGGCTTGCGTTGACGCGGGGGCGGGAAGAGGTTATGATCCGGACTCGGGCTGAAGGAACAGAACGATTCGATTGCACGGAGGTGCCTCGCAATGCGGCGAAGGGAAGAAGGCTTCACGCTCATCGAGATCCTCGTCGTCATCACGATCATCGCCGCCCTCGTGGGCATGGTGACGCTGATCATCCCGAAGGGCCAGGAGGCGAAGAACCTGCTGACCTGCCAGAACAACCTGCGGCAGGTCGGCGCGCTCCTGTCCACCATGCAGGCCGGGCAGGGCTTCAAGTGGTACAACGGGGCGGCATTCCTGCTCCAGGTGTTCGACCAGGTCAGCGATGACGACCTGAAGGTCTTCACCTGTCCCTCGGAACAGAGTCCGGATCCGACGAAGCCGGAACCGGGGTCGGCCGAGTTCACGGCCATGTACCGCAAGGATATGAGCCTCAAGGACAACAAGGTCGAAGACAAGATGTGCTCCTACGCGGGGCCGAACTGGAAGGACTTCCCCAACAACCCGACGTCCACCGAGACGCGGCTGTGGGGCTGCGACAAGTGCAAGGGCAACGTCCCGCACCACAAGGACGGACTCGCGGTGCTCTTCGCCAACTCCGGCAAGGTCGAGACCATCAAGTTCAAGGACCTGGTGGGACACACCGAAGCCGGGCAGGTCATCGTGGGGCCGAACTCGCCTGACAAGCGGCTCGAGGCGATGACGTTCTATCCGGCCCAGTAGAGACGTCCCGGGAACAAGTCCGTGCCGGGCCCGCTCCCTCGCGGGGCGGGCCCGGTTCCGTTCCGGGCGCGTCCCGCGGCCCGGGCCGCGCATTTCCTCAAACCGGCCCGACGGGGTGCCTAGAATCCCCCGGTTGAAGGAGACTTCCCCATGGCCGAGACCCCCCTCGCGAGGGAGTTCACGAAGGGACTCTGGAGGGAGAACCCGCTCTTCGTGATGACCCTCGGGCTCTGTCCCTCCCTCGCCGTCACCACGAGCGCCGTGAACGGCATCGTCATGGGTTTCTGCGTGATCTTCGTCCTCACCGGCTCGAACGTCGTCATCTCGCTCATCCGGGGGATCGTGCCGAAGGAGATCCGGATCCCGATCTTCATCGTGGTCATCGCCTCCTTCGTGACGCTGACCGAGATCGCGCTCAAGTACCTGAGCTACCCGCTCTACGAGAAGTTCGGGATCTTCATTTCCCTGATCGTCGTCAACTGCATCATCCTGGCCCGGGCCGAGGCCTTCGCGCAGAAGAACGGGGTGCTGCGCTCGGCCCTCGACGGCATCGGCATCGGCGCTGGCTTCGGCATCGCGCTGGTCATCGTCTCCTCGATCCGGGAAGTGGTCGGCTCCGGTGCGATCTTCGGGATGAAGCTCGCGAACTGGACGGGCGCGGGCGTGGACGCGGTCTTCCAGCCGATCTCGGTCTTCATCCTCGCCCCGGGCGCGTTCCTCGTCCTGGGGCTCCTCCTCGGCCTGTTCCAGTATCGGAAGCTCGTGAAGGGGAGGGCCTGATGGACATCGGGCAGCTTCTCGCCATCGCGGTCGGCGCCGTCTTCGTCAACAACTTCGTGCTGGCGAAGTTCCTCGGACTCTGCCCCTTCCTCGGCGTCAGCAAGAAGACCTCGGATGCCATCGGCATGGGGCTCGCCGTGACGTTCGTGATGACGCTCGCCAGCTTCTTCACCTGGCTCGTCTTCCGGTACCTGCTCTCCCCGGGGGAGCAGAACGTCCTCGCGCGCCTCGGACTCATCTCCCCGTCCACCGGTCTCGTGGACGTCCTCGGCACCCTCTCCTACATCCTCACGATCGCCGCGCTCGTGCAGTTCGTCGAGATGGTCATGAAGAAGACCGCGCCCGGCCTGTTCAAGGCGCTCGGCATCTTCCTCCCGCTCATCACCACCAACTGCGCGGTGCTCGGCGTGACCCTGCTCAACACCACGAATTCCCCCGTGAAGGGCGGCTATGACCTCGTGACCGCCCTCGTGAACGGCTTCTTCTCCGGGGTCGGGTTCGCCCTGGTGCTTCTCCTGATGGCGGGCATCCGCGAGCGGCTGGAGATCCACCGGGTGCCGGCGAGCCTGCGCGGCATGCCGCTCGGCTTCATCTGCACCGCCCTGATGGCCCTTGCATTCATGGGCTTCGTGAATATGATCTGAGGATCCGGCGGCCATCGCGCCGCGGTCCGGGTCCGGTCCCGGAAGTCATCCGGTTTCGCAGGAGGCGTCATGAAGAAGGTCCTGATCGCTCTCGTCCTGCCGCTCCTCGCGTCCTCGCTCGCAGAGGCGCAGGAGAAGGGGGAGTACAAGCGCTGGAAGCTCGATTTCACGCGCGGCGAGTTCGCCAACGTCTTCGTCACGGACGCGCTCGGGAAGACGCACGTCTCCTGGTACCTGACATTCAGCGTGAAGAACGGCCACGACCGGGACGTCCCGCTGGGCCTCCGGGTACTGGGCTCCACCGACACGAAGCAGGAGTACCGCGGCACCATCGCCCCGCAGTTCCAGAGCGCCCTGGAGAAGAAGACGGGCCGGAAGTACAAGTCGGCCCTCGATCTCTCGAAGGGGACGATCGCTGCCGGCGAGACCGTCGAGGGCGTGGTCTTCTTCGGTAACGTCGACCCGAACATGGACTGGATGACGATCCGGGTCTACGGGCTGTACGACACGATCGAGCAGATCGACGGCAAGCTCTACTTCGAACAGCGGGTCCTCGTCCTGACCTACTATCGCCCCGGCGACGAGTTCGGCGCCGCGGGGGACGAGATCCACTTCAAGCGCAGCGACTGGGTGATCGAGGGGGAGCGGGTCGAGATCCCCCAGAAGAAGCCCTGGCAGTAGCCGGCCCCCCGGCCGCACGGGCGCGCGTCGCGGGCCTCTCCCGCCCCGTGGCCCCCTCCCGCCCTGGCGGCAGGGGGCCACGCTGATTCGGGGATCAGTCCAGTCCGGGCGCCCGCAGACCGTGCCCGTTGCGCGACGGGCGATCGGTGGCCGAGAAGGAGACGCAGCCGCCGCCGATGAGGGCTTCCACCCCCCGGACGAAGCCCTGGGTCGCGAGCACGGCGTGCGTCGCGGGGAGACGCCACATCGTCCGGAGAGTCGGCATCGGGGTCACCTCGACGTAGACCGGGCAGTTCCCGCGGTGCTGCTCGATGAGCTCCTTCAGCGCCGTGAGGATCGTCGCCGACTCCTTTGCCGTGAGTCGGATCGTGATGGACCCCGCGAGCTGTTCGAAGGCGCGTTCCACCGGGATCACGCGGTCGATTTTCAGGGACGGCTCCTCTCGGCTCTTGTCGAGCGTCCCCTCCACGAAGACGATGCGATCGGGCTTCACGTGCTCCGCGGACTTGGCGAAGGCATCGGAGAAGAGCACGCCCGAGACGGAGCCCTCGAAGTCCTCGATCCGGACCGTGGCCATCTTGCGCTCGCGGTTCGGCCCCGACTTCGGATACATCTCCTTCACCTCCGCGAACATCCCGCCGAGGAGGATCCGGCGCCCGTCCGGCATCTCCTTCAAGCCGGCCGTGCCGCAGGAGGAAAAGGCCCGGATCGTCTCCTCGTGCGCGGTGAGCGGGTGGCTCGTCAGGTAGAGACCGAGGACCTCCTTCTCGAAGGCGAGCTTCTGGGTCTCGGGCCAATCCGGGACCTCGGGCAGTTCGTCCGGGGCGGCGGGCGCGGCCGCCTCCCCGCCCCCGAAGAGACCGAGCTGCCCGGCATCGCGGTCCCGCTGGGCCCGGCTGCCGGCGCGCAGGGCGGCGTCCAGTCCCTCGAGGAGTCGCGCCCGGCCGAAGCCGAGGGAGTCGAAGGAGCCCGACTTCACCAGCGCCTCCAGCGCGGTGCGGTTCACGGCGTGGGAGTCCACACGCTCGCAGAACGAGAACAGGCTCGTGAACCGGTCCCCGGACTTCTCCCGCGCCGCGACGATCGACGCGATCGCTCCGACCCCGACACCCTTCACCGCGCCGAGGCCGAACCGGATCTGGCCTTCCTCGACGGTGAAGTCGGCCTCGGAGACGTTCACGTCCGGCGGCCGCACACGGATCCCCAGCTTGCGGCACTCCGCGACGTAGCGCGAGACCTTGTCGGAGTCGCCCATGTCGCAGGAGAGGAGGGCGGCCATGAACTCCACGGGGTGGTTCGCCTTGAGCCACGCGGTCTCGTAGGTGACGATCGCGTAGGCCGTCGTGTGGGACTTGTTGAAGCAGTAGTGGGCGAAGTGGCCCATCTGCTCCCAGATCTGCTTCGCCGTCTCCCGCGGCACGGATCGCTCGACGGCGCCGTCGAGGAACTTCGCCTCGAACTTCGCCATCAGTTCGGGCTTCTTCTTGCCCATGGCCTTGCGGAGGTTGTCGGCGGCGTTCATCGAGAAACCGGACATCCGGTTCGCGATGAACATGATCTGCTCCTGGTAGACCAGGGTCCCGTACGTGTCCTTCAGGATCGGCTCCAGGACGGCATGGGGGTAGGTCACCGGCTCGAGGCCGTGCTTGCGGTTGACGAAGCTGTCCACCATCCCCGAGCCGAGCGGCCCGGGCCGGAAGAGGGCGAGGATCGCCACGAGGTCCTCGAAGCAGTCCGGGCGCATGCGGGAGAGCAGGTCGCGCATGCCCTCCGACTCGAGCTGGAAGACGCCGAGGGCGTCGCCGCGCGCCAGCATCCCGTAGGTCTTCGTGTCGCCCGGGGGGATGTCCCGGCGCGGGTCGATCGTTACGCCGGTGGTCTGCCGGATGTACTTCACGGCCTTGTCGATGACCGTCAGCGTCTTCAGACCGAGGAAGTCCATCTTGAGGAGGCCGATCGGCTCGAGATCCTCCATCGTGTAGCCGGTCAGCACGTCGTCGCCCTGCCGTTGGAGCGGGACGTAGTTCGTGAGCGGCCGGTCGCCGATCACCACGCCCGCGGCGTGGGTGGAGGAGTGGCGCTTCAGGCCCTCGAGCCGGAGGGCGATGTCGAAGAGGCGCTTCACCTCGGGGTCGCCGTCGCGCATCTGCTTCAGTTCGGGGTCGGCCTGGATCGACTCCCCGAGCTTCGTGCCCGGCGTCGCGGGGATCTTCTTGGCGATCAGGTCCACCTGGGCGAGGGGCATGCCGAGGACGCGGCCCACGTCCCGGAGCACCGCCCGTGCGGCCATGGTCCCGAAGGTGATGATCTGCGAGACGTGCTCCGATCCGCCGTACTTGTCGTGGACGTAGCGGATCACCGCCTCGCGGCCCTCCCGGCAGAAGTCGATGTCGATGTCCGGCATCGACATGCGCTCGGAGTTCAGGAACCGCTCGAACAGGAGGGCGTGCTTCAGCGGGTCGACGTCCGTGATGCCGAGGGCGTAGGCGACGATGGAGCCCGCCGCCGAGCCCCGCCCCGGTCCCACGGGGATCGAGTGCTCCCGGGCGAACCGGATGAAGTCCCAGACGATGAGGAAGTAGGAGACGAAGCCCATCTTCTCGATGACCTCCATCTCCGTCTTCAGCCGCTCCCGGATCTCCGGGCTGACCTCGCCGTACCGCTCGCGGATCCCCTTCTCGCAGAGGTGGCGGAAGTACGCGTCCGGGGTGGAGCCGTCGGGGGGCGTGAAGCGGGGCAGGTGGAACTTCCCGAACTCCAGCGCGAGGCCGATGCGGGAGGCCACGAGGAGGGTGTTCTCCACCGCCTCCGGCATGTCGGCGAAGAGGTGCGCCATCTCCTCCCCGGAGCGCATGTAGAAGGCCTGCGTCGCCATCCGCATGCGGTCCTTGTCGCCGAGGGTCTTGCCCGTGTGCAGGCACAGGAGGACCTCCTGGGCGATGGCGTCCTCCGGCGCGAGATAATGCACGTCGTTCGTGGCGACGAGCGGGATCCGGAGCTCCCGCGAGATCTCCCGGAGGCCCCGGTTGCACTCCTCCTGCTCCGGGATGTCGTTCCGCATGACCTCGAGGAAGAAGTCGTCGCCATAGAGCCCCTTCAGGTAGTCCGCCGTCTCGAAGGCCCGCTTGCGGTTCTTCGTGCGGAGGTTGTAGTTGACCTCGCCCTGGAGGCACCCCGAGAGGACGATGAGCCCTTCCCGGTGCTTCTCGAGGAGCGGCCGGTCCACGCGGGGGTGGTAGTAGAAGCCCTCGAGGCTGGCCCGGGAGGCCAGCTCGAGGAGGTTCCGGTAACCGGTCATGTCCTTCGCGAGGAGCGTCAGGTGGTATGCCGTCACCGGGTCCCGCACGCGGTCCTCGCGGCGGCCCGGCGCCACGTAGGTCTCCATGCCGATGATCGGCTCGAGGCCCGCCTTCTCCGCCTTCTGGTAGAAGTGGACGGCCCCGCTCATGACCCCGTGATCGGTGAGCGCGAGGGCGGAGAAGCCGAGTTCCTTCGCCCGGGCGATGAGCCCCTCGACCGTGGCCGCGCCGTCGAGGAGGGAGTAGTCGGAGTGGACGTGGAGGTGGGTGAAATCCATGGCGCGGGGATCGTACCCCGTGCCGGTGACAG